>JACROO010000112.1 GCA_016214355.1 Nitrospirota bacterium
GGTCTGTGCTGTTCCCTCCTTTTAGATTGATACCTTATGTTGACATATATCAGGTTTTTGTAGTGTTATTTTTAACAGTTATCCCTTACGTTGCAAGTACAATTATACCTTCATAGAAGGCTGCAATAACAGATCCTGATACGGTAATGAGAGGGTAATAGCGAGAGAGGTAATGGAATGTAAAAATCAGTCTTTTTTGTTATTCCTGCGAAAGCAGGAATCCAGTTGTAATCTCTCTGGATTCCCACTTTTGTGGGAATGACGGCTAACGGCTGAAAGGGTTATTTTTTGAAACAAAAATTATGGATGTTATAATCAAAACAGAGAATGTCACAAAGATATTTAATCCCGGGATGTCTGATGAGGTTAAAGCTATAACAGATGTCTCCATAGAGATTAAAAGAGGTGAGATAGTTGTTTTAAAAGGACCGAGTGGTTCAGGGAAGACAACTCTTTTAAGCCTGATTGGATGTATAACGCGACCAACGGAGGGAAGGGTTATTGTCAATGGAAAGGATGTTGCAAAACTTCCGGAGAGATTCCTTACAGGGATAAGACAAAAGACATTTGGTTTTGTTTTCCAGCAGTTTAATCTTATAAGATGTATAAGCGTAATAGACTGTAGCGAGGTCATTAATCAATGAACCAGAAATAATCCTTGCCGATGAGCCCACTGCACATCTTGATACAAACCTATCAGAAGAGATTATGAGAATATTTCAAAGGCTGAACGAAGATGGGAAAACCATCGTTATAGCTACACATGACCCCTTTATTTATGAGAGGCAGTTCATTCAGAGGACAATAGAAATGAGGGATGGTGTGGTAAAAAACATCCTGAATAAAAACCATGATGTCTGATTACACGGATTAAAAGGCAGATTACACAGATGATGCTTCATCCCGGCGTGCTTTCACTTACTGCAAGTTCACTTATTGTGATTGTGATGATGATTTATGCCTCTGTGCTCAGCGTAAAGATTTTTAGAAAATGGAACGTCAATAGCAGTTCAGCAGAGCAACTTTCCCTTGAGAGGAAGACATATCTTGTATCTACCATTATTAATTACGTCTTTGGTTTTGTAATCCTCTCAGTTTTTCTCTTTATATATACAGCAGATGATATTCACAGACTGTTTATGGGTGCCATGTGTGCCACGGGTTCCCTTAATGCAAACCCTGTCGGGTGGAAGGTGCTTTACACAAAGATGGTTGTTTTTTTTATGTCTGCTGTCTGGGTAGCTTTTAACTGCATTGACCGGAGGGCAGAAGATTATCCTCTTACCAAGACAAAATATAAAATGCTTCTCTTTATTGCACCGGTTGCCATACTTGATGCCTATCTTCAGATGAAATATTTTTTGGGATTAAAACCCAATATTATTACCTCATGCTGCGGTGCGCTTTTTAGTGAAGGAGGGACAGGAGTTGCAAGCAGCCTTTCGTCTCTCCCTTTGAAACCAATGGTGATAATCTTTTATGGCATTATTGGCATGTTTCTGTTGAATGCTTTCATATCCTTACGATTTCAGAATAGTATCTCAAAATATGCATTGGCAATGTTGGCACTGATTGTTTTTTTTGTATCAATCGCTTCAATTATTTCCTTTATTTCATTATATGTTTATGAGCTGCCAACACATCACTGTCCCTTTGATATTCTCCATAAGGATTATTATTTCATTGGTTATCCAATCTATATCACACTCTTCAGCGGTGTATTTTTTGGAATGATTACAGGCATATTAGAGCCATTTAAAAAAAGACTCTCTTTAAATACTATAATTGAGAGAGCTCAGAAAAAATGGACAGTGCTTTCAATACTGCTGATATTGATATTTGTTGTTATCAGTTCATGGCATATACTTTTTTCAAGTTTTACACTAAAAGGATACTCACACAAACGCAATAAATAAATTTACAAAATCGCCCTTTCTCCCTCTTTTCCAAAGGGGGACATATAATTCCCCTCTTTAGCAAAGAGGGGTGATTTATTAAATGCGTTTGTATTAATAGCCATTATAAATAGAAAAACCACTTTGATTTTCTTTGGCAGCATACATTGCCTTATCTGCCCTTTTGACAAGGGTATCCGCATCTTCACCATGAACAGGATACAGTGTAATACCAATACTTGTCCTGATATAAAGACCATTACCATCTACTATGATTGGCTGTTTCACAGCATTCAAAAGTCTATAAACAACTTCCTTAGTGTTTTCCATATCTGATACAGGCAGCAATATAGCAAACTCATCTCCACCAATTCGTGCAATTGTATCAGCTTGCCTCAGCACATACTGGAAACGTGTCCCAGCTTCTTTTAATACCATATCGCCAGCGTAGTGTCCGAATGTATCGTTGATTGCTTTAAACTGGTCAAGGTCTATCATGAGTACAGCAAATGTTTTGCGGTCACGCTGTGCAGAAAAAATAGCCTGTTTCAGTCGGTCAAAAAACAGTATACGGTTAGGGAGGCCTGTCAAGGCATCATGTAGTGCCATATACTCCAGAGCTTCTGTATGCGTCCTGATTTCAGTAATATCCTGCACCAGAAGAATTTTTTCTTCTTTAAGAATCTCCGGCGTGCTTATATGGAAAATACGTTTATTACCCTCATTATCCAATAGGATGTTTTCTGCACTGTCAGCATCCTGTATGTCAAAAACAGATAATCCACCACACATATTTATAAATTTTTCCATCTGCTGGTTTCCCGGCTTTAAACCATCAGGTGTTTTGATAATTACGCCAACACCTACGGCCTCTGTAACAGAGTGCAAAAGGTTAAGCTGTTTCTCTTTTTGTGTCATCTCCATATTTCTTTTTTCCAATAAAAGCCTTTCCTCAGCCTCTTTCTTTAGGGCATCGCGTGCCTTAAGGATATCCTCTGTCAAGCGTTGAAACCGCCCCTCAAGAACATAGAGTTGATCCCCTTTTTCTAACTCCTGCTGCTGTATACCTAATGTGTGTTTTGAAAAATCCACAACATTTTGAGTCAACCGCTGTATGCGTCGTGGAATCCAGAGCATAATCAATACAAAAGTCAGGATAAATACAGGAGCCGCTATGGCATGGTGTTGTCGCTGTGTTGAGATGACCGATTTGACGAGTGATTCAACCTCTGACTTTGAGACAAAAGAGTAAAAATTAATAACTATGTCCGAATCCCCGTAATCAAAAAATCCCTTTCCTGTAACAAAGTAATGCTCTTTTGCTTTCTCAAGGGGCATATCGGGAGGCAGAGCCTCCATGTTACTGCTTGTTAGAATCCAGGGGTTTTCTCCGGTGGTTAACAGTGCTACTACATGCCCCGGCAGTAGAGAGCCTAATGCATTAATAAGAAATTCATCATTAATATGACAGGCAAATATCAGTATAGCCCGCAGCTTACCGTGGGAATCCCTGTATTGTTCAGATGTAACGATATATGGAATTCCATCAATCTTGGTTAGAAAGTTCTGCCCTTTACTTCTTATCAGCAGGAGCGGAGAGGGGTGAAGTAAAGATTGCGGCAGCGTATGACCGGGATGAAGCTCATAGACTTCCCGTACCCTTCCCTGAGTATCTAATAAGAGTGTATACATAGGTTTAATGAATGTCTTTAGCAGTAAAAAACTGGGAAACCATGATGGTGCCCGTTTGTGGTATTTGATCTCAGTGGTATCGCTGGCTGACCAGTTTTGTTTTTCAACATAATCGCTGAATTTTTTTTGTGTTATAAAAAGTGTAATCAGTTGGGTGTGGGCTTTTATATAACGGTCAAAGGAGAGCCTGTCTTCCATTGCCTGTTTAGAAAGCCTTTCAATGATCTGGGCATTAAAAATGGTTTTAAGTTTAAGGGTTTGAATCTGGTCTAATATAGCCCAAACAACAAAACCGACTATTAGCGTAATAAGCAGCATTTTTATTGTTAAAGGGGTGCGTTTGTGCAAGTGGGCAAATAACAAAAGCGGAGATTTTTTGTCAGTCGTTTCCAAATCCTTTACCCCGTTAGAAAAAATATTTCCAAATAAGGGTTACCTTGGTTCTCCAATCAGTTCTCTATCCTTAAATTTCCAGCCTGCTTTCCTGAGCTGGGACGCAGAGACTATATTAAGGTTACTGCCGATTTGTTCAGCCTGTTTCAATAAATATTCTACCAGTTTTTGAGATTTTGGATTTGCGATACCCTCTCCCTCCCATGTGGTGAGGCTGTAGACGTGGTACAGAGGATATTTAAGAGACAGGAGATTGGAGAGTTCAAGAGGGCTGTAGCCATTAATCTTCAGGATTTTCACCTTGCCTTTGTCTTTTTCATAATGATAAATCATTGACAGAGCCTCATTGCCGATAGCCCATTGATTAGCAGCAACCTGAGAAATCATATCTGGAATAGCACCCACTTCCTTGATGCTTGGACTGAAGAGATTTTCATTGTCAAGTAATAGACGCCAATGACCTGGTCTTATTTTGCAATGAAGTCGACTAACAGGCTGAATTATCTGATTTGGACCCTTTCTGCCGTCAGCAGTTTTTAGCTCCGACCACCGAACAATCTCCCCCTGAAAAATCTGCTGGGCTTGTTCAAATGTAATATTATCAATCGGATTATTAGGATGGACAATTATTACAAGAGGCATAATCCCCAGTGCATGATATCGTAAACCTGGCAACCTGTCTGTTACGTCAGGAGGACAACAGACTCCCCCAACATCAGCCGTCTTATTTGACAGCATCCCTGTAGTGATGCCGCACGTACCCTCATTAATGAAAATCTTCAGATTATGCTCTTTAGCATATTTTTGGATGATTGGCCGTAAGGCAGGATACATTTGCTGATCCAGTGTGATTACAATGTCTGCATTACCTACTGAGGGTTCATATTTCACAGGCTTTTTCTTCCATTCTTTTGGCATCTCTGTAATTTTTGACGGATCGCTGAATGCCGGTCCGCGCAGTCCTTTTAAAGTATCCTGTTGAGCAAAAGTCACGGCACTGAGAATAAGTGCTGCAGACAGACTTAAAAAAACCTTTTTCACCAAAGATAACCTGTGAAACATTATCTCCCCCCTTTTTAAGAAGTTTTTATATTATGTATTTAAAATAAAAATCGGCACTTTTGCAAGAAAACTTAAAAATTCAAGCAACCCTTGCTTTTTGCCAATTTTTCCAGTCATGGTCTTTTTTGTAATTGCTCATTTCTAATTCAGTTGATAATACTATATCGCTACTTTAAACTAAATATCAATAAAAAAACTATATAGGAGGGCTATATTATGGCAGATGAACATTCTTTTGATATTGTAAGCAGGGTGGACCTTCAGGAGGTCTTAAATGCAGTCCAGCAGGCTGTGAAGGAAATCGGGCAGAGGTTTGACTTTAAAGGAAGCAAGAGCAATATTGAGCTTGACAGGGAAAAAAATGAGATACTTGTAGTCTCAGATGATGAATACAAGCTTAAAAGCGTGCTTGATATATTGCAGGGCAAGCTGATTAAGAGGAGTGTCTCCCTTAAGTCCCTTTCTTACGGCAAGGTAGAACCTGCGCTTGCGGGTACGGTAAAGCAGGTTATAAAGCTTCAGCAGGGTATTCCTATTAATAAGGCTAAGGAAATCGTGAGGCTTGTAAAAGATACCAAGCTGAAGGTACAGTGTGAAATCCAGAAGGACCAGGTGAGAGTCAGGGCAAAGAAGATTGACGACCTGCAGGCAGTAATGAAGCTTTTGCGCGAAAAGGACTTTGGCGTGCACATGGAATTTGTGAATTACAGATGACGTTATGAGTGCTTGAGAAGTCCCGATTCGTCGGGGTCAATGGAAACGGTGAGTATTTAAATTATTGACTAACCCCCTTTTAAGGTCAAGGATTTTCTAAATCCTGCTTTATAAACGTCTTGACTACTAACGCTCCTAAGTTCTATGCTTATTGATTATGTGAAAACCGTGGGCCGGAAGATTTTCCGCAAAAACAGAAAAGATTGTTGAGTCCTTTACATCATCTGTTTCTTTTGATAAAAGGCTCTGGGAATACGATATTGAGGGAAGCATTGCCCATGCAAGGATGCTCGGCAAGCAGAAAATTATCTCACATGCAGATGCAGAGTTAATCATACAAGGACTTAATGTAATAAAAGAAGAAATAAAAAGAGGTAAATTTAAATTCAATGACGAACTTGAGGATGTTCATATGAACATTGAACATGCACTGATAAAGAAGATTGGCAGTGCAGGCGGCAAGCTTCATACGGCAAGGAGCCGTAATGACCAGGTTGCACTTGACCTCAGGCTTTTCCTCAGGGACGGGATAAGAGAAATCTTGGAGCTGATTTCAGATTTCCGGAATGTCCTTGCATCACTTTCAAAAAAACACATTGATATTATTATGCCCGGATATACGCACCTTCAGAGGGCACAGCCTGTGCTTCTTTCTCATCATCTACTGGCATATCACGAGATGTTTGAGAGGGATAAAGAGAGGTTTAACGAGTGCTTGAAAAGGGTAAACATAATGCCTCTCGGCTCTGCGGCTCTGGCAGGCACGACACTGCCGGTTGACAGAAAGTATGCTGCACGGCTTTTAAAATTTCAGGCGATTTCAAAAAACAGCATGGATGCCGTCTCGGACAGGGACTTTGTGATTGAGTTTCTGTCATCGTCAGGCATCCTTATGGTTCACCTGTCAAGACTTGCGGAGGATATTATACTCTGGAGCAGTCAGGAGTTCGGCTTTGCTGAACTGCCTGATGCCTATTCAACAGGTTCAAGCATCATGCCTCAGAAGAAAAACCCGGATGTCCCTGAACTGATAAGAGGAAAGACAGGGAGGGTGTTCGGGCATCTGACGGCAATGCTTACTGTCTTAAAAGGGATTCCCCTGACATATAACAGGGATTTGCAGGAAGATAAAGAACCTGTTTTTGACACGGCTGACACTTTAAAGTCATGCCTTTCTGTTTTAATCAGGATGATGCCTGAAATTAAATTTAATAAAAAGACAATGGAGCGTGCCGCATTGGGAGGATTTTCAACTGCCACTGACCTGGCGGAGTACCTTGTGAGAAAAAAGATTCCTTTCAGAAATGCCCATGAGATTACGGGGAAGGTTGTTAAATATTGCATCTCAAACAATAAGGCACTTAAAGACTTAACCATAAAGGAATTCAGGCAGTTTTCAAAACTAATTAAAAAAGACGTCTATAATTACAATGATTTAAAAGAGTCTGTCAAGAGAAAGACCTCCTACGGAGGGACGGCAAAAGAAAGAGTGCTTGCAAGCATAAGGCAGATTAGTATCAATAAGTGAGGAATGATAATCCTGACTCCTTGCTGTAAGTTTTTAACCTTTAGAACATGGTCAACTCAAACCGGACATTAATTTTTTTACTATTCACTTTTCACTGTTTACTGTTCACTGCCGTTATTTCCTGCGGCAGGAGAGGCGACCCTGCTGCAATTGAGCCTTTTCCCGACGTTGCCGTTGTAAAGGATTTAAAAGCTTTTTTTGAGGCTGAAGGCACGCGTCTTACATGGGGGATGCCGAAAGACAAAGATTTTCCGGTAAAGGCAATAAAGGGTTTTTTGATTTTCAGGGCAGAAGTTCCCGGCGAGATAAATGTTTCGCCTGAGAAGTGCGAATGTGAATATAAATCCATTGATTTTGTTCCCTCAGGTAAAGATGTAAGTTATGAATACCTTGATAAAAAGGCAGTCAAGGGTCTGACATACTTATATAAGGTTGTTGTAATGGATAAGACAAACAGGATGGGGAAGGATTCAAATATTGTTTATTTAACGGATAAGAAATCAGACATGCAGAAAGTTGACGGTGTTCCTGTTAAGACGCCAACCGGGCTTACCGGTGTATATACACAAAAAAACATTGTCCTTGCATGGGATGAAATCCATGGTGCAAGACTTTATAGGATTTATCGTTCTGCAGAAGTAACCAGAACTAACGGTTTCGTATTAGCCGGGGAGGCAGTCACCCCGGTATTTACCGATAAAAATGTTGAGCCTTCAAAAAAATATTATTACAGGGTCACTGCTTTTAAGGACTCTGAAAGTCTCCCCTCAAATATGATTGAGGTGGCAACAGAGGTGCATTGAAATGAAAGAAAAAATCCTTGCATTATTTGAAGAGAGCATATCCGTTAAAGGACAGTTCATTAAGGAAAACCTTGACACAGTTGTGGAGGTTGCAAAAATCCTTGCCGACACCTTTGATAAGGGTAATAAACTCATACTTTTTGGCAATGGCGGAAGTGCTACTGATGCGTCCCACATTGCAGGCGAGTTTGTAAACAGATTAAAGCGTGAGCGCCCCGGTCTTCCTGCTATAGCACTTAATACGGATATGGCGGTTCTTACTGCCATTGCTAATGATTATGATTTTTCAGAGGTTTTTGCGCGTCAGGTTAAGGCGCTTGCGCAGGAAGGGGATGCGGTTATTGCCATAAGCACAAGCGGAAGTTCTCCAAATGTTCTTAAGGCACTTGATGTTGCAAAAAAGAAAAAATTAAAGACCATTGCCTTTACAGGTGCAAAGGGTGACAAATTTGCATCAAAGGCTGACTATGCCTTTGTGGTTCCTTCTCCGAGTACTCCCCGTGTCCAGGAGGTACACATAACCATCGGGCATGTGCTTTGCCAGATGGTGGAAGAAATACTCTTTGAGTCGCACAGGAAGAAGTAGAAGGAATAAGCCGAAACTTCTTGAAAATAATAACTGAAAAGCATTATTATTAACATTATGGTCGGGTCCTTAAAAATCACCTTCAAGAAGAAATTTATCGCAGGTCTTTTAGTATTAGTCCCTATAACTGTTACCGTATCTGTGCTTATATGGTTTTTTAAGGTTGTTGACGGACTGCTCGGGCAGTTTTACGCCTCCATTCTCAAAATCAATATCTCGGGGCTTGGTTTTATTTCTGCAATAATACTGGTTTTCCTTGCAGGACTAATCTCCACAAATGTATTTGGCAAGAGGATTTTGTCATTTATAGAAAAGGGATTTTTTCATATCCCTGTTTTCAAAGGCATTTATGCGACGCTCAAGCAGATGGTAGATACCTTTTCACCAGAAAATAAAAGTGCTTTTAAGAAATTTGTTATTGTTGAATATCCGCGTCATGGCGTTTATGCCTTCGGCTTTCTGACAAAGGAGTGCTGCTTAAAACCCGCAAGAGATTCTGAAATCTGCTTAAAAGCTGTGTATATTCCAACAAATAATTTATATCTCGGTGAGATAGTTCTGTTTAAAGAAGATGAGGTCTATACCACAAAGCTNNNGATGAAGGGATAAAGATAATCCTCTCAGGGGGAATTGCGACGCCTGATTATTTAGATGAGAGCACTCCATTAGATAAAGCCGGGTCTTATAGATGAAGATATGCGCTGTTATCCTTGCTGCAGGCCGCGGTAAACGCATGAATTCACTCAAACCAAAGGTTCTTCATGAGGTTTTAGGCAGACCTATGATTCAATATACAATAGATGCTGTCAGGGCATTAAAACCGCAAAAGCTGATAATGGTAATCAACCCCGGCGCCTCGGAAGAAATGAGGCAGAAGGTAAAAGACAGTGCTGTATCCTTTGTTTTACAAAAGAAACTCCTTGGTACCGGGAATGCACTTGCAGAGGCAAAGAACGCCCTGAAGAATATTAAGAATTGCACAATTATTGTGCTTAACGGCGATTCACCCTTAATAACCGCTGATACACTTAAATCCCTTTTAAACAACCACAGCCGGAACAGAAATGATTTATCATTCCTTTCTTTCAGAGATGAGTCGTTATCAGGGTATGGCAGGGTATTGCGTGACGAACAGGGCAGGGTTGCTGGTATTATTGAAGACAAACATGCGACACAGGGTGAAAGGAAAATAGCCAAAGAATTAAACTCCGGCGTATATGCAATAGAACCCGGAATTCTTGATTATCTGTACGGGCTTAAAATGCACGGTGCTTCGGGGGAATATTATCTTACAGATATTGTGGAAATAGCATCTAAGAGGGGGAAAAAAATTGATGCGTATAAATGCCCTGCAGAAGAGGTTCGGGGAGTGAATACGAGGGCGGAACTTTCTCAGGTAACAGAACTCCTGAACAGGAAGATTATATCAGGATGGATGCAGGACGGAGTTACATTTATTGACCCCTCATCTTCAATTGTTCATCCTGCTGTTTCTATCGGGAAGGATACCGTTATTTATCCCAATACATATCTTGAGGGCAATACCTCAATAGGTGGAAACTGCGTTATTTATCCCGGCGTAAGGATATACAATAGTATTATCGGCGGCAGGGTCACTATTAAAGATAACACTCTGATAGAAAGCAGCAAGATTGTAGATGGTATGACTGTTGGACCCCTTGCATATTTAAAAGGCAAGAGGACTATGAGCCTGTCCGAGTAGTTCAAA
>JACROO010000073.1 GCA_016214355.1 Nitrospirota bacterium
AATTGAGGTACTATTCAGAGACAGTCTGCTGCGGGAATAATAATACTTAAGCGACCCTGTAGTCGGCGCAGTTACATTCAGCGATAAGCTCGCCCTGAATAATGGTGTGGGATAGTTGTAGCCGTTGCCTGAAGCAGTAGCTGTCGGTGTAGCAGGGTTGCAATCATCGTCTATTCCGTTATTGGGTATTTCAGTTGCACCGGGGTTGACTGCTGGATTGCTGTCATTGCAGTCATTACCGACTTCTGTCTGGCATCCAGTAGGTACACATCCGCTGCCTGTGCAGGTTCCATCTATTGATGAGTCAAAATGACCATCGTTATCATCATCACAATAATAATCAAATGATCCACCCAACTGTCCGGAACGTACTGGCCATACGTAGTAGTAGTCGTCCTTATAGTAGAAGCCCACGAAGCCACCCCACATATCGACGTACCATGCGTAGTACGCGTAGCCCGTATAGCTGGCGTACGTAGTAGACGACCAGTAGCGGTCTGACTGCACATTTGTAAATGGATGCCCTGCTGGTAAGGCAGCATAGCTTTCGTAATCAATCAGGCTTCTGAGTTCTTTTCTGTTTGGGAGCCGCCAGTCTGAGTAACCGCACAGTGTTAAATTGTTTTCCCAGCCTGACGAGTCATAACACTTCGTCTGCCCTGTCTCCCAGAGCTGTGCTGGCTGAGGATAGGACTGTCCTGAACGTACTGGCCATACGTAGAAGCTGTAGGAGTTCTTACTAGTGTAGCTCACGTAGCCATCCCACATATTGACGTACCACGCGTCGTACGTGCGGCCGGCATTGGTAGTGGACGACCAGTAGTAGTAGTAGGAGGAGGACTGCACATTGGTGAAGCCGTTGCTATTAAGCCATGTGACTGTGTTGGTCTCAGCATTTACAAGGCTCTCAAGCTCGTTCACATTTGGAAGCCTCCAGTCCGAATAACCGCAGAGGGTTAAATTATTGGCATAGTCAATAGCATCATTCCAATTCTTCCTTGTGCCTGCGAGAGTTCCATTCTTTGCCCACATAAGTCCTGTCAGATTATCTGTCACGCAATCAGCCTCAGTGCCTGTCCCCACTGTAAATCTCGGATTGGGCCATGCAACGCCTGCCTGAATTTCTCCGTCTTGCCCCGTATCTGCACAGGAAATTTCAATACCTGTTGTGTCATAACACTTCGTCTGCCCTGTCTGCGGCAGTTGGATAACTCCGCCATGTGGTAACGAGAAGCTTGTCCGCTGGACATTCGAGATGCGAAGCTCGTCAATCTGAGCATTATTCCCTGCATAAGTGCCAAGACGGAGCAGCACAGAACCGCCAAACCCGCTGGCAGGCATGCCGGTATTTACATCGCTCCCGACCAGTACCCCATTGATGTAGAGCTTGGCCCCGGTGCTGCCCCAGGTCGCAGCCACATGCGTCCAGGTGTTCAGCGGTACCGTCGTTGTGCCGGAGTTCATGTTAAACGCAGCCAGGAGTTGTCCGCCCGGGTACTGGAGGTAAGTCGCCGATCCAGCGGGTTCGCCCACCGGGGGATTCAGGTTCAGAGCCTGACTCAAGCCACTGGGGCCCGGGACATAAGCCGAGCTCGGTGTCGCCGAAGGCTTCGGACTTCCGCACCCCGCTACTTCTGTATAGGCGAGGATGCTCGCGCTCGTGGCGCCGTCAAAGTGATCGAGCAGAACCGTATTGGCATCGGACGTGTAAGGTGTCGTGGACATCACAGCCAGTGCCGAGGTGATAGTAGTGGCAATACCAAGTGCCAAAACCAGATTAAAAACCAGTATGGTTAGTATGCGGTTGTTCATTATTCTTATTTTCTTCATAAAAACCTCCTTTAAAAAAATGTTTAAAAAATCTCCCCCCGCCCCCTCTTGAACTAAGAGAAGAACACACCCCTATATCCCCTCTTTTTAGAGGGGAATTGTGAATCAAAACAAAAAAGGGCGTCCCGTCCCGACGCTTCGGGAGAGATGCCCTTTACATTCTTAAATTATCTCTCTGATAAACAGCTAAGTCTGTCTGTCTGTCTGTCTGTCTGTGCAAAATGGATGCCATGAGGTTATCCTCATCAGAGATTCATAAAGTAACGTTACTAACCCCTTAACTTCTAAAAAGGGTGATACCACGGGGATATAAATAATTTTTACAACAAAACCTTCAATCTGTCAAGAAAAATATACTTATAGGACGTATAAGAAATTTTTATAGATAAGAATGTTGCAGTAATGATAATCTAAATTGAGCGATTTTTTAGTGAAAACCTTATTAATCAAAACATTCTGAGAAAATACAACTACCCAACAAGTGTCATTCTCTGGCTTGACCCCCGTATCAAGTACGGGGCAGGCTCCGAATCCAGAAAAAACAAAAATGACTGGATTCCCCGATCAAGTCGGGGAATGACAAAGTATAAGAATCGCTCAACTTGGGGATAAATAAATATTAGACCTTCAAATTATCATAAAAAACATATATTATTATAAAGGTATTTTAAAATAATGATGTCCATTGAACAAAAAATAGGTGAACTCCTGATTAAGAAAAACCTTACACTCTCTATAGCTGAGTCCTGTACAGGCGGACTGCTCTCTCACATGATTACCAATGTGCCTAAAAGCTCTGCATATTTTGACAGTTCTGTGTTATGCTATTCCAAAAATGTGAAGGTCAAGCTGCTTGGAATCCCTGAAAAACTTATCAATAAGTACGGGACAGTGAGTGCTGAGACTGCTAAGGCAATGGCAGATGCCGTCAGAAAACTAAGAAGGACAAAAATAGGACTTGCAGTTACAGGGATAGCCGGACCTGATTCAATAGAGAAAAAACCCGTTGGAACAGTATATATTGCCGTCTCATACAGAAATAAAATTTATGCAGAAGGCTTCAGGTTTAAAGGCAACAGAAAGGAAATAAAAACAAAGGCAGCATCTCAGAAAGGAAATAAAAACAAAGGCAGCATCTGCCGCTATGAGGCTTTTATGGAAACACATAAACCCCGTTAGAAAGCCAGGCGGGGGTTTTTCTAACGGGGTAAAGGCTTGAGGTGTTTTATCGCAATAGAACTGCCGCCGGCAGTTAAATCTGCATTAGGCAGCCTTTTGGAAGAACTGAAAAAAAGTCCGGCAGACATCAGATGGGTTAACCCCGACAACATACATCTTACACTTAAGTTTCTTGGAAATGTAACCGAGAACAATATTGCAGGGGTAATAAATATAATGGATGCGGCATGTAAACAACATCAGCCCTTTACCCTTGAGTTAAAGGGACTTGGCATATTCCCGGACATAAACCGTCCGAGAATCTTATGGATAGGGGCAGAAGGCAACAGTGTGCTCAAAGGGCTTCAGAGAGATATTGAATATGGGATGGCAAAAATAGGATTTGAACGTGAAGACAGAAAATTCACTGCACATCTTACACTCGGCAGGTTCAAGTCTTTAAGGGAAAAAGAAGATATCCTGGAAAAAATTAAACTCCGCGGAAATGTCAGTTTAGGACCAATAAATATAATCTCAATATCCTTGATGAAAAGCGACTTAAGCCCTGAAGGCTCCAGATATACCAGAATAGCTGAGGCACCTCTCGGTACGCAGGAAGCAGGCGGAATTTAAAAAAATTAAAAGGATTTGGAATTTATTCGGAAATTAGCTATTATAGTTAAATTTAAGGAGGAGTCATGTCTGACAAAGAACGCACAAAAGCACTTGAAGCAGCTATTTCACAGATAGAAAAACAATTCGGCAAGGGCGCAATAATGCGTGTTGGCGCAGAGGCTGTCCCTGGAATCCATGTTATTCCTTCAGGCTCTATCGGATTAGACACAGCTATGGGAGTCGGCGGTTATCCGAGGGGAAGAGTCATAGAAATCTACGGACCCGAATCATCGGGGAAAACCACACTGGCGCTTACTGCAGTTGCAGAGGCGCAGAAAAAAGGCGGCTCTGCTGCATTTATTGATGCAGAACATGCCCTTGATGTCGGCTATGCAGAGAAACTCGGAGTAAAAATAAAGGACCTTTTAATAAGCCAGCCCGATACCGGCGAACAGGCGCTTGAAGTCACAGAGACACTTGTCAGGAGCGGCGCCCTTGACATCATAGTCATAGATTCAGTGGCAGCGCTTGTCCCTAAGGCAGAGATTGAGGGAGACATGGGAGACAGCCTGCCCGGCCTTCAGGCAAGGCTCATGAGCCAGGCACTCAGGAAACTGACTGCGGCAATATCAAAAAGCCAGACAACCGTTGTATTTATTAATCAGATACGCATGAAAATCGGCGTCATGTTTGGAAGCCCGGAGACCACAACAGGAGGCAATGCACTTAAATTTTACTCCACAGTAAGACTTGACATAAGAAGAATAGAAAGTATCAAGGATACGCAGGAGGCAGTTGGAAACAGGGTAAGGGTAAAGGTAGTAAAAAATAAGGTCGCTCCTCCATTCAAGCAGGCGGAATTTGATATATATTTTAACGAAGGCATTTCAAAGCGCGGCGAAATTATTGATATTGGCGTTGAGAAGGGAATCATAGAGAAGGCTGGTGCATGGTTTTCTTACGGCGGGAACCGCATAGGACAGGGAAGGGAAAATGCCAAAGAACACCTGAAGGCAAACCCGCAGGTAGCAGCAGAAATTGAATCAAAACTGCTTCAGGCACTTCACCTCAAGGAATAACTTATGACAGTAGATATAAATGAACTTCTTAAAAAAGCCGTTCAGATGGGAGCTTCTGACCTGCACATAAAAACAGGTACCAACCCTATTGTCAGGATTAAAGGTGAACTCACTTTTATATCAGATGCAAACCGTCTTACCTCAGAAGAGACCATGTATATGGCACTCTCTGTAATGACAGAGGCACAGAGGGAAACTTTTAAAAAAACCAACGACCTTGACATAGCATACAGCGTTTCAGGCCTTGGCAGATTCAGATGCAACTGTTTTACACAGAGGGGCAGTGTAGGGATTGTCTTCAGGGTCATTCCAACAGAGATTCTTGATATAGAGCAGCTCAACCTCCCGGCTGTTTTGAAAAAGATAGCACTGGAGGCGCGCGGTCTTGTCCTTGTCACAGGGACCACCGGAAGCGGCAAAAGCACTACTCTGGCGACAATGATTGACTACATAAATTCCAACAGGACATGCCACATAATGACCATTGAGGACCCGATTGAATTTTATCACAGGGATAAAAGAAGTGTTGTTAATCAGCGGGAGGCCGGCAACGACACCGAGTCTTTCAGCAAGGCTCTCAGGGCTGCACTGAGGCAGGACCCTGACGTGATTCTTGTCGGTGAGATGCGTGATTTTGAGACGATTCAGACAGCGCTAATCGCTGCCGAGACAGGTCATTTAGTACTGAGCACACTGCATACTGTAGACGCAACTGAAACAATAAACAGGATTATATCTGTCTTCCCTCCTTATCAGCACAAGCAGGTAAGGCTGCAGCTTGCATCCATCCTCAGGGCTGTTATATCACAGAGGCTTCTTTCGAGGGCAGACGGTAAAGGCAGGGTGCCTGCCGTTGAGGTGCTTATAGCAACCGCTACCGTAAGAAACTGCATAGAAGACTCTGATAAGACAAAAAATATCCCTGATGTCATTGCACAGGGTATTACTCAATACGGGATGCAGACCTTTGACCAGTCTCTCTTAACCTTGTATAAAGGGGGACTAATTACCTATGAAGATGCCCTTATGAACGCCACTAATCCCGACGATTTTGTCCTTAAGGTTAAAGGCATCCAAACCACAGGCGAGTCCTTAGAAGAGAAAATAGAAACTTCCAAGGACAAGCAAAAGCCTGTGATTGAAAGATTTTCAAGTAAACCCCGTTAGAAATTCCAGCGGGGCATTATTTCTAACGGGGTAAATAAAAATACAACAACCTTGTATTCCCATAAAAACCAACAGAAGTCTCAGAAACGCCTAAAGGCAACGCACCCTGACGCAAAGGTTTATGCATTAAAACTCCTCAGCTACCGCTCAAGAAGCAAAAAAGAAGTCATACAAAAGCTCAAAGAAAAAGGTTTTGACACACAAGAAATTGACAGGGTTGTTGATTTTCTTGAAGGTGCAGGCTTTATAAAAGATGCGGCGCTTGCCGAATCACTTCTCAGGAATGCTGTTGAAAGAAAATATCTCGGCAGAAAAGGGATAAAAATGCTCTTTGCCAGGCGCGGGATTGAAAAAGAGTTAACAGACGAAACGCTTTCCACACTTACAGAAGATATAGAGCGTGAGTCAGCCATGAGACTCGCGGAGAAAAAATTAAAAACCCTGAGAAACTTTCCTTCAGGAAACGCTGATATCATAAAACAGAAGCTGTGGATGATGCTTGTGCGCAGGGGATTTTCAGGGCATGTAATTAACTCCGTCATTAAATCCTTGGAGAAAAAAGAATCTTAGAAAGTTTATATCTCAGGCATTCACCTCAACCCTGTTTTTGCCTTTTTGTTTGGCAAGATAAAGGGCGATGTATCTCATGTGTTTTATTTTTTATACAAAATGATAACTGCTGTCCCATGGCGGATTTATAATTTCCATGCCTATTCTTGTCGTCAGACAATGATGAGGAGTCTTATATAACCATTTTACCCTGCAGTGAAAATTCAATATTTCTTCTGGAACCGGCTGAAACTTTATCTCAAGCGTTTCATCATGAGCAAAATCCAATGGCATCTTTACAGGGGCGGTTATCACATTAACACCTAACCTTGAAATATCCTCTATAACCACCGCATGGCTGACACCGCGTGAGATAACTTCTGCATTATAACCAACCATTATTCTTTGATGCCGTCTTTTTTCCATGGCGATTAACGCTCCTTTTATTACCTTATTTATCCCGTATTAGTTATTTTATCAAAAATTGTTTTGCTTAACAATAAAAAAATTGGCTCATCTGCAGAAAAGCTGGTATAATTCAGGCATAGGGTCAGGGACAGAGAGGCTTTTTGCTTAGACTCGCTTAGAAATGGAGGGTTCTCCGGAGAAAAACCCGAAGTTTAAGATATTAAATATATCAGAAATGCCGAACACTATTCCTTTAAAAGACATACAGTTCGTCCTGCTTGACATGGACGGGACACTGCTGGATTTGTATTTTGACGATTATTTCTGGGGGCACCTTGTACCTGAAAAATATGCTGAGAGGCATAATATGACCTTCGGCGCAGCAAAGGAATTTTTATATAACACATATAAATCACATGAAAAGACGCTGAACTGGTGCGATATTGATTTCTGGTCAAAGGAGCTTCAGCTTGACATCCCGGCACTTAAAGAACAGATTAAACACCTTATTGAGGTGCACCCTCATGTCATAGATTTTTTAAAAATCCTGAAACAACACAGGAAAAGTGTTTTTCTTGTAACAAACGCCCATTATAAGACTGTAAATATAAAATTCAAGAAAACGCAGATAGGGAAATACTTTGACTCTGTGCTCTGCTCCTTTGATGTCGGTTATCCAAAGGAATATATTGAATTCTGGCAC
>JACROO010000113.1 GCA_016214355.1 Nitrospirota bacterium
ACTCTGAAGTGTCTGACTGCTTTTTCATTGTCACCTGTCCTGAGATATGCATTAGCAAGCTCTAAGTGCACATCTATATAATCAGGGGCAAGTGCAATTGCCTTTTTAAATTCTTCTATTGCAGTTTCATCGTCACCTAATTTTACATAAACAAGCCCCAGAATATAATTTGCCCTCGGAAACTCAGGGTTTCTCATAATGGCTTTCTTCAGGGCATCTGCTGAACTTATATAATCTCCTTTTTTGTAAAAGGCATACCCCATATTTGAATATGCCATTTCCGGCGTTGCATAAAGCGGGTTTTTTAATGCCATCTTAAAGTAATTAACAGCCTCGTCCCACATCTGCCTTCTTGTATACGTGACACCTAAATTGTTCATAGCTTCAGAATAATTAGGGTCTATTGTTATTGAGCGTTTATAATAAGAAACAGCCTCATCATATTTTTCAAATTCAGTACTGATAAATCCGAGGTAGTTGAGTGAATGCTTATCCTGCGGGTTTAATTTTATTGCCTTCCGGAACTCTATTGAGGCGTCATTAAGTCTTTGTTCCGTCATATAGGAGGTGCCAATTTTATAATGTACTTCAGCATTTTTTATATCATCGGCATCGGGGGTCGTGGCACACCCTGTTAACAGTAGGGAGTAAGCAGTAAGGAGTACATAAGCAGTGAATAGTGAATAGTGAATAGTGAATAGTTTTCTTACCATGGAGTGGTTCTCCTTTAATGCAGCAACATTACCAGAAAACCTTAAAGAATTCAAGGATTTTTCTTAAGGTGTGTCAGTAGCACCGCATAGTCATAGGTATTTAAAACATCCTTGCTCTCAAGCCATCCCCTTCTTGCAATTCCAACCCCGTAAGCCATATAGTCAAACTGCAATATCAGGTGCGTGTCAGTGTTTATAACAATAGGTATGCCCATCTCCTTTGCCTTTTTTGCGTATATATCGCTTAAATCAAGCCGTAAAGGATATGCATTTATCTCAATTGCAGTGCCTGTCTCTTTCGCGGTTTTTAAGAACTTCTCCATATCAACCTCGTATGCATCCCTTTCTCCGATAAGCCTTCCTGTTGGATGTGCGATAACCGATACATACGGGTTTTCCATTGCGGATACGAGTCTCTTTGTCAGTTGTTCTCTGCCCTGCCTGAAACCTGAATGAATAGAGGCAATAACTATATCCAGTCCACTCAGGACATCGTCAGGATAGTCCAGCGTCCCGTCACTCCTTATATCTACCTCAGTCCCGGAAAGTAATTTAAAATTCTTTAATGTCTTGTTTATTGCCTTTATCTCTTTATTCTGCTTCATGAGCTGTTCTATGCTCATCCCCCTTGCAACGCCAAGCCCCTTTGAATGGTCGGTGATTGCAATGTATCCGTAACCTTTTTTCTTTGCAGCGGCAATAAGTTCTTCAAAACTATGGCTTCCATCGCTCCATTTTGTATGCACATGAAGGTCGCCCTTTATATCTTTAATGGTCACCAGTTCAGGAAGCTTTCCGCTAACAGCCGCTTCAATCTCTCCGTTGTCCTCCCTAATCTCAGGCTCAATAAAAGGTAGTCCTAATATTTTATAAACGTCTTCTTCATTCCTGCCTCCGATTTTTTCCCCTGTTGCAGTCTTAAAAATCCCGTATTCATTTATCTTTAGCCCTTTTTTAATGGCTAATTCCCTTAACCTTATATTGTGATTCTTGCTTCCGGTAAAATAGGCAAGGGCAGCGCCGAAGGAGTCTTCCTCCACCACCCGTAAGTCCACCTGAATCCCTTCATGCGTCACAATGCTTGATTTAGTCGGTCCCTGTGCGAGGACATCCTTAACCTGCGGCAGATGAACAAAAACACCCATTACCTTTTTTGCGTCTCTGGAAGTGGCAAGTATGTCAATATCCTTTATTGTGTCTTTCCATCTTCTGAGGCTTCCTGCAACGCAGAGTTCTTTGACAGGGGCGGTTTCTTTGAGTTTTCTCAGGATTTCCTCTGCAAGCGGAAGGACACGGCCGAGAGGCAGGCGCTCAGAGCGCCTTTTGACCATTTCAATGCCTTTGAGGATGTTTTCCTCTGTCTTTGCCTGTATCCCGGGGAGCCCTTTCAGTTTTCCTTCCTTTGCAAGCCGTTCAAGGGCGTTAATATCTTTTATTTTGAGTTTCTCAAAAAGCAGTTTTGCGGTTTTTGGTCCAAGCCCCGGGACTGATAAAATTTCAACAAGACCTGAAGGCACTTCTTTTTTCAAGTCCTCGTAAAATTCCAGGTGCCCGGTATTTACATATTCTATGATTTTTCCCGCGAGGTCATGCCCGATACCGGGAATTTCGGTAAGCTCTTTTTCAGGGGTTTCTGCGACATCCTTTGAAAATCCGTCAATGTTTTGCGCAGCGCGCCTGTATGCCCTTATCCTGAAAAGGTTTTCTCCCTTTATCTCAAGGATGTCTGCAATCTCATTAAAAATCCTTGCGATTTCAGGGTTTTTCATAAGGTAAGTATAGCATGAGATTATCCAACTAAGCCTACCTCCTTCTTCCCACCCCCGCCTTGCCGCAGAACCTCTTAATATCGCATTTACTGCACAGGGGCGAAATGGGCTTGCAGATGTTCTGTCCAAAGGCAACAAGCAGGCCGTTTATCTCAAGCCAGTATTTTTGAGGCAGGGTTTTTCTTAAGGCAGATTCTGTCTGCTCGGGTGTCTTTGTTTTAACATAACCCCATCTGTTTGTAATCCTGTGCACATGGGTATCAACACAGATGCCGGGTTTTTGGTAGCCGAGTGTAACAACCAGATTTGCAGTCTTTCTTCCCACGCCCTTGAATTTCAGCAGTTCATCTAAATCATCCGGAACCTTTGAATTATATTCATCTGCAAGTTTTCTGCTAAGTTCTTTAATCCTTTTTGCCTTAACCCTGTAAAAGCCGACTGGATAAATCGCCTTTTCAATTGTTTCAAAAGAAAGTTTAGACATCCCTTCTGGATTTGACGCTAATCTGAAGAGCCTCTCCGATGCCTCGCCTGTAGTTTTATCCTGAGTCCTTAGGCTTAGTATGCACGAGACAAGCACCTTAAAAGGGTCCCTGTCAGTCTTTGCTTTTTTCTCAAGCCAAGGGACATGAAGAGTCGTTACTTGTTTTTTAAGGAGGTGCCAGATGTTGTGAAATTCGGTGGTTTTCATAAATTTATATTATATACATAGAGAGGGAAAGCTGTCTCAGAATTTCTCCCCTGCGGGTTCAAGTTTGCAACTTGAACCCTGAAGTTTGATACAATAATACTGCTATGCTATTAGTAAGAATTAATAAAGAACTCACCTCAGGAATTTATTATCTTACCGATTGCTCTTCTGGAGCGGGTGCTTTTATGAAATACGAAATGTTAGAATACAAAATGTTAGGGTTCAAGTTGCAAACTTGAACCCGCAAAAATTAAAGTAAATTTATAATGAAACAAAAAATTAAAAAACTGTTCACCATTCACCCCTCACTCGTAATTCCCGGAACGGGGTTTACTCTTATAGAGATTGCGATTGTGCTTGTGATTTTAGGTCTGTTAATAGGGCTTGGCGTGCAGTTGATAGGTCCGTTAACAAAGAGGGTAAAGCTGGAAGAGACAAGGGAAGCGGTGAAGGCAGCAAAAGAGACGGTAAAAGGGAATGTTGTAAAAAACGGCTTTCTCCCTGCCACCCTTGAGGCAGCAGGGGCGAGAAAGCTTGATGCGTGGGGAAGGGACATGCTGTTTTACAGGGCAGTTGAGTTTGATACAAGCGGAGAGGACCCATGCGGCGCAACTACAACAACATTAGGCGGACAGCCCTTTGATGTTTATGAATGTACAAATGACGACTGTTCATCATACAATACAAAATCCAATATCGGGTTTATTGTCTTCAGCAAGGGAGAGGATGCAAACGAGGCTGGCACTGACCCGGGCAAAGACGGTGTTCCTCCTTTTTATGTAAGGATTCAGGACAGCACATATACAGATACTACTACGTATAACTATGATGACGTTGTTGAATACGTATCTCTTGACCAAATAAGGTCTTTAAAGGACTGCGCCCAGACATTGACAACAACATCACCAAACGCCTTGTCTCAGGGAGAGGAAGACGCATATTATTCATATTCAATGCAGGCGATTGGAGGTAAATCCCCTTATATATGGGGGGACGGCACTCTATGGAGCAGCTCAGGGCTTTCGTTAAATACATCGGGCTTAATATCAGGCACGCTTAATTACAATGGCTCATCCACTACAGGGGAGCTTGCAAACTGCACCGAGACAATCACCATCCCAAAAGCTGAATTAAAAGTAACTGACTCTGCAAATGCCACATATACTTCTGCAAGCGATTTTACAATCACAGTAGCGCCAAGGGCTTTATCCATAACAACGCAAACCCTGCCCGACGCAAACACTAGGTCTGGATACAGTGTAACCCTTAACAAGCAAGGCGGTAGGAGTTCCTATACATGGTCAGTAAGCGGGCAGACAGCAGGGACATTTGGCTGTGCTGCCGGCAGTTATCCCATAACAGGTTCAAATACAGGGCTTTGCCTTGTAAGTTCTACAGGGATTCTTTCAGGGACTCCGAGTGCGGCAGGGACATACAGTTTTACCGTGACGGTTAATGATACGTGCACAACCGCTTCAAAGGCATTTACATTAAATGTTCTTGTAACTTGTGGTTATAGTGGTATAACTGTTCGAAATTCTACTGGTGTCATAAGAGGTTATAGGGAAAATGGGGGGGGATGTGTGTCATGGGGAATTAATGCAACAGTGAACCTTTTACCAACTGACTATTTGAACGTTTATACAGCTGGTACTTGTGCTACTGCCACATGCGGGACTTATCCGGTAAGGATTACCTATAGCTTAGGACAAAGCATAGATGTTGACACTGACTGTGCGATTGGATTGACAGCTGTTGCCGCTACTTGTGCTTTTTCTGACGAATAATCGCGGGTTCAGGTTTGCAACCTGAACCCTTTATTTCATCTTCTTAACAGCTCTCTCAATGCCTTGAACAGTTTTTTTTATCGCTCGGGTTTCCTTCATCACCATTCTTAGCCTTGATGCTGCCTGGCTTACAGTTGTAAATCCTATCCCAAAATATCTTATTCCTACTTTTGGTGTTATACTTGCTATCACAAGATATTTGCCTCACTCGTGTTTGACACTTCCTTTTTTATTAAGGTATTCTTATGGCATTATTGCAAAAATAACAGAGGGGGTAATTATATGGATAAAAAAAAGGTGCTTTTGGTTGATGACAGCGTTGCAATTGCCACCCAGCTTAAAAGAATTATTGAGGACTCCGGCGCTTTTGAGGTCGTTGGTCATGCAAAGAACGGGATTGAAGGGATAAAGCTCTATACATCACTAAAGCCTGATATTGTCTGCATGGACCTTATCATGCCGGAGATGGACGGGCTTCAGGCAATAAGGGCAATAATGAGCCTTAACAAAGAGGCTAAAATTGTGGTCATCTCTTCCGCTGCTGGTGTAGGAGATAAAGTCATGGAGGCAATTAAATTCGGGGCAAAGAATGTTATCTCAAAGCCCTTTGAGGCGGAGACAATAATAGGGATATTGAAAAGTTTATGAGAGACAGTGTTAATGCGTACTATAGTGTCATTCCTGCGGAAGCAGGAATCCAGAAACATTTCAAAAAAGACTGGATTCCCCCGTATCAAGTACGGGGCAGGCTCAGTCAAGCACGGAATGACAAGTGTCGGCAAGTTTTTAAAGGTACCGACATTATAAGAAAGGGAGGATGATATGGCGGTAAAATTCTTTGGTCAATATCTTTTGGAAAAAAATATTATCAAGCCGGAGCAGCTCATTCAGGCAGTAGATTATCAGGAGTCAAGAAAACTCAAGTTCGGCGAATATGCCCTGTCAAAAGGCTATCTGACAGAAAAAGATATAGCAAGGATTCAGGCCGAGCAGAGGCGCACAGACATGAAATTTGGCGAGCTTGCCGTAAAATTAGAAATTATAACACCTGCGCAGGTTGAAGAGATACTGACCATGCAGAAAAACGACCACATCTTTATCGGACAGGCAATGGTTGAAAAAGGATTCTTGACCTCTCAGGTTCTTGAAAGAGAGCTGGCATTATTTAAGGCAGACCAGAGCAGGTATATTTCAGAGGAGATAACAATCCCGCAAGGCGTCGATAACCCGGAGATTATAAAAAATATAGTAGACCTGACTCAAAAAATGCTTCTGCGTATGGCATATCTGAATGTCAAGCTTGGCAGCGGTTATCTGAGCAATAAAGAGCCCGAGAAAAATTTCCTTCTCGTATCAGTTCATTTACATGGAAGCATCCAATATCATTATGCTGTTTCTGCTTCTCAAGAGATGTCAAAATTGATTGCTTCTAAAATTATAGGTGAAGACATTGAAGATATGACCAGAGAAGTAATTGCTGACGGAGTTAAAGAATTCTGTAATATTGTTTGCGGGAATATCATTGCCAAGATAGCACAAAAAGGGAAAACAGTGGATATAAGTCCTCCTATGGAGATGGTTTATTCTGATAAAGGATACCAACTGCTGAAAGGGAAAAATGCTGTTTATTATCCAATCGTCTCTCCGAAGGGAGACCTCATGCTGATTGTGGTTCAGGAATAATATTCTAAATTATAAGTTAAAAGTTAAAAAAGACAGAGTCACGCCAGAGACAGCGTGATTTCTTTTTCCTCTATATCCACACGTTCAACCCTCACAAGAACTTCTTCTCCTAAAGAGAATGCCTTTTTCTTGTGCCTGCCAACAAGACAGTAGCGTTTTTCATCAAATTTGTAGTAATCATCAAACATATACGAGACAGGTATAAAACCTTCAACAAAAAAATCTTTAAGCCGTATTTTCAAGCCGCGGGGAGTAACATCAGCCACAAAACCCTCATACTCATTTCCAACCTTATCCTTCATAAACCAGACCCTCATGGCATTCACAACTTCCCTTTCAGCTTCATCTGCCTTTCTTTCTGTCCGTGAGGAGTTAGCGGCAATCTCCGGCAGGAGTTTCTCAAGATGTTTATGGTTTTTGTCAGAGAGTTTTTTTATTCCAAGGGCGCTCTTAAGAATCCTGTGAACCACAAGGTCGGGGTATCTTCTTATCGGAGAAGTAAAGTGAGTGTATGTCTTTGATGCAAGTCCGAAGTGGCCAATGTTTTCCGTAGAATACTTAGCCTGCTTGAGTGACCTCAGCAGAAGCATATTGACGATAGACTCTGCTGCTTCCCCCCTTGCCTGTTTTAAAATATCATGGAAACCCTTTATACCGCTTTTTTTAGTCTTAAGCTGAAATGCATTAAAGAGTTTCCCGAGTCCCTCAAATTTCTCCTCATCGGGTTTCTCATGAATCCTGTAGATTGATGGCATGCCTGATTGCTCAAGGTGACCGGCAACTGCCTCATTAGCCGCTATCATAAATTCTTCAATAATAATATGGCTGAGACTGCGTTCAGCCTTAATTATTGCCTCAGGCCTTCCCTGAATATCAAGCAGTACTTCAGGCTCAGGCAGGTCAAAATCAAGACTGCCGCGTTTTATCCTCTGCTGTCTGAGAAGACCGCAGAGTTCATCCATGACTTCAAAGCTGTCAAGCAGATATGTATATCTCTGCCTTTCAGCAGGGTCATTATCAATAAGGATTTTCCTTACAGATGTATAGGTCATCCTCTCATTGCTGTTTATGATGCCCGGATAAAAATCCTTTTTAACTAACTCACCGTTTTTATTAAAGTGCATTTCAACAGTAAATGTCAGTCTGTCTGATTTTGGTATCAGGCTGCATAAATTATTGGAAAGTTCCTTTGGAAGCATTGGGATTACCCTATGGGGAAAATATACGCTTGTCCCCCTTTGCCTTGCCTCAAGGTCAAGGCTGCATTCCCACGGCACGTAATGGCTGACGTCTGATATATGCACCCATAAGATAAAGCCGTCCCTTGTTTTCTCAATTGATATTGCATCGTCAAAGTCCTTCGCCGTCTCACCGTCAATAGTGACTGTCAGGTGGCGGCGGCAGTCAACCCTTCTCAGAAGATCCCGACCTATCGGGGCATGCGTATTTATTTTTTCTGTCAGCCCTCGCGCCTCATCCAGCACAACAGCAGAAAATTTGTGAGGAAGGGAATATTCTTCAATAATCAGATCAACTTCAAGATGCGGTTCGTCTGCCTGCGGCAGGATTTTCAGAATCTTGCCTTCGGGCGCTCTCGCAGTTGTGGGATAAAAAATAAGTTCTGCCACAACGGTATCGCCGTTTTTTGCCCCTGCCCTGTCCCCCGGACTGATGTATATATCAAAAGGTATTTTTTTATTTTTTGGCTTTACGTAAAACGCATTTCTTTCACAGTGAAATTGTCCGACAACCTTCTTCTGCCCCCGTTCAAGGATTTTCAGGACGGTTCCTTCTCTTTTAACCAGGTTCTCAACACGGATTATAATCCGGTCTCCTGTCATTGCGCCGGCAGTCCTTCTTGGAGGAATAAAAAAATCCTTTTCTCCCAGCTTATCAGGAAGGACAAAGCCATAGCCGTCCCTGTGTGCCTCAAAAAAACCTGTAATGAGGCTCATACTCTCAGCCAGTCCATAAAGACCGATACGGTTTCTGTAGATATCGCCTGAGTTAATTAAAGACTTCAGTATCCTCTTGAGGGTACGGATTTCCTTCTTGTGCATACCAATAGCAACAGCTATCCCTTTAAGACTGACGGGTTTTGCAGCGGTCCTGAGAAAGGCGAGCACGGATTCTTTATCCAGATGTGGTTTTGCAATCATGTTTGATAAGGAATTATAGCATGGTTTGTAATTACTTGATACAGGCTCTGCGATTTACATACACGAACTAAACATTGCAGCTTAATGAAGACATTCCTTCAAATACACGCCTGTATAAGACTTTTTTTGCTTTATTATGTCTTCGGGACGGCCTTCTGCAACAATGTATCCGCCTTCATCTCCGCCTTCAGGTCCAAGGTCTATAACCCAGTCAGCGCACTTTATTACATCCAGATTATGCTCAACCAACAAAACTGTGTTGCCTGCATCTACGAGGTCATTCAAAACCTCAAGCAGTTTTTTTATATCGTCAGGGTGAAGCCCGACGGTCGGCTCATCAAGTATATAAAGGTAATCTCTCCTGTTTGCAATCCTGAGTTCAGAACATATCTTGAGTCTCTGTGCCTCTCCGCCTGAAAGGGTTGTAGCCGGCTGACCCAGCTTGAGATAGCCCATGCCTACAGATGCCAGCAGCCTCAGCCTCTTCGTTATTGAAGGAACATGCCTGAAAAATTCAATTGCATCATCAACTGTTAATCCAAGGACATCATAAATATTTTTGCCGTTATAAGTAATATCCAGCACTTCAGGTTTATATCTCCTGCCCCCGCATTCTTCGCACTTGACATACAGGTCCTCAAAGAAATACATCTCAAGCCTCTGATAGCCTGCGCCTGTACAGGCTTCGCAGCGCCCGCCCTCGGTATTGAATGAAAAATACCCTGCTCCATAGCCAAGATTTTTTGCCTGTGCAGTGTTCCCGAAGAGTTTTCTAACAGAGTCAAATGCCTTTATATACGTAACAGGATTAGAGCGGGGGCTCTTCCCGATTGGATGCTGGTCTATGATTTTTACTCCCTTCAGATATTCAAATCCTGCAATTGAGGCAAATGGCTGATGGGGCTTATGCTCTATTTTAAAGGCGCCCGCAAGGGCATTATAAATCGTGTCCTCTACAAGAGTGCTCTTGCCGGAGCCGGAAACACCTGTTATACAGGCAAGTGTTTGAAGCGGTATGTTTACATTTATATCCTTAAGATTATTCCCGCAGGCACCTTTTACAGAAAGCACCTTCCCGCTGCCTTTTTTCCTGTATCTGGGCACAGGGGTTGATTCCGCATTATTTAAATAATTTGAGGTGAGCGTGCCTGCTTTTAAAAAATCCTGTTTCCGTCCTGAGAAGACAAGATTGCCGCCCTTCTCGCCGCCGGCAGGACCGAGTTCAATAATCCAGTCGGATGAATTAATAACCGCCCTGTCATGTTCTACTGTTATAATGGTATTGCCTGTGTCTGCAAGTTTTCTCATTATCTCTGCAATCTTCTGTACATCTCTCGGGTGAAGCCCAACAGTCGGCTCATCTAATACGTAAAGGGTTCCCGTAAGTTTTGAGGCAAGCTGATTTGAGAGGTTTATCCTCTGCGATTCGCCGCCTGAAAGGGTTTTTGACAGCCTGCTTAAAGTCAGATACCCGACTCCTACACTGAGGAGAAAACTCAATTTAAGGTGAACCTGCCTGAGTATCTCCAACGATATTTCCTGTTCGTGCCCGGAGAGCTGAAGATTTGAGAAATAATTGCTTAATCCTGATATGGACATTTCTGAAAGCTGCGCAATATTAAGCCCCCCGACAGTAAACCCCGCACTATCAGGACGTAGTGCGAGGGTAAATGCAAGTGCCTCCGGCTTGAGCCGGCTGCCACTGCAGGTTGTGCAAATTACAGGTTTTCTGTATCTGCTTAGGAATACCCTCACATGCAGCTTGTATCTTTTACCTTCTAACTCCTCAAAAAAATCATTAATCCCATAAAAATCAGGACTGCCCTTAAAGAGCAGCTCTTTTACCTCAGCAGGCAGGTCTTTGTATGGAACATCAAGTTTAATCTTTTTTTTCTTTGCCCAGCTTGCAAACTGTCTGTACCACCATTTGTAAGCAGGCTTGCTCCAAGGCTCTATAGCCCCCTCTTTAAGC
Organism: Nitrospirota bacterium; assembly: GCA_016214355.1. GTDB lineage: Bacteria > Nitrospirota > Thermodesulfovibrionia > UBA6902 > DSMQ01 > JACROO01. The sequence continues at coordinate 10,775 of JACROO010000113.1, forward strand.
AAGCGGTCTTTATCCGGGATAACAGCGTCTTCGGAGTATTTCAGCGTATTCCCAAAGCCTTTACATTCAGGGCATGCGCCGAGCGGATGATTAAAAGAAAAAAGGAGCGGCTGCGGTTTGGACAATTCTAAATTACAGTCAAAACACCTCAGCCCTGACGAAAAGACAAGAGTGCTGAACGGCTCACGGATTTCAATCCTTACCTTTCCGCTGCCTTCCCTCCATGCAAGTTCTATAGAATCAGACAAGCGAGGCTCATCCTTGATAATCAGCCTGTCAAGGACGATATTAAGTGACGAGTGATGAGTGATGAGTGACGAATTTAATTCATTATCTTGCATCTTGTATCTTGCATCTTGCATCTCGTGAATATCGGTAACCTCACCATTAACCCATATCCTGTGAAATCCCCTCTGTTTAAGGGATTCCGGAGGCTCTTCGGTCTCAAAGATTATCAAAGCCTTTTGCCCTGAATATTTCTCAATAAGTTCCCTGACAACAGATGAGGGGTCCCATGTCTTTAACTCCTTGCCGCATCGGGGACAGTGAGGTTTTGATATTTTTGAATAAAGGAGCCTAAGATAGTCATAGATTTCAGTTGCCGTCCCTACTGTTGAACGGGAGGATTTCACAGGATTCCGCTGTTCAAGGGCGATTGCAGGCCTTATATTGTGGATTGCCTCAACATCAGGACGGTCAAGTTTTTCAAGAAAGAGCCGTGCATATGTTGAAAGTGATTCTATGAACCGCCACTGACCCTCGGCAAAGATTGTATCAAAGGCTAAAGACGACTTGCCTGAGCCTGATACCCCTGTAACTGTAATAACCTTATTATGGGGCAGTCGGAGGCTTATATTTTTCAGGTTATTCTGTTTCGCACCTTCTATTATGAGCTCTTGTCTGGACATCCAAGTATTTTAACAGGTTTTATAAAGGGTTTGGAATATGCAATTTCAGGGAAGAAAGTCCTTGACATGTTCGCTTATTGTGTGATAAAAGTTTCTGGCATTTCACATTCATATACAAACTGTTAAGACGCAAGCTGTTTAATAAGAGATTCTTAATTTTTAACGAGATTTAATGCAAAAAAAATTCTTCTTATTTTTAGTCTTTCTCTCAGTGTTCTTCCTGCCTGCTTTATTCTTGCACGGCTCTTCTGTTCATGCAGCAGGCTATAAAGTCTACGGCGCTGGCTATAACTACCCTGCGCCGCTGTTCAGGGCAAGCTTATCGCTCAGCGCAGAAAAATCGTCTCTTTCAGCAGGCTGGGTAAAATATTACTACACCCGCAGCAGGCTGTCTCTTATAAGCACGGCAATTAGCGGATTATCAGTAATTGGCAGTACTGCAACAATTACAGGCAGCGGGGCTGTAAATGGAATTGCAGGATATACCTTTACAGCAACTATTATTGACGGCAGTCCTGATAAAATGAGCATAGAAGTTCGCAAACCGGACGGAAACCTTTATTTTAAAGACCCATCTGACGGTAGTGCTCGTACCATAGCAGGAGGAAATTTTATTATAGAATTTATTAGCAGCACATGGACCGGCAGCGGGGCTGATAATTTCGCCTCAAATCCTGCTAACTGGTCAGGTAATGTTGTGCCTTCAGAGGGAGACAATGTAGTTTTTGACAATACATCAACAAAAGACTGCATATGGGATTTAAATATGACAATTGCTTCATTAAACATAAATTCCGGATACACCGGCACAGTCGCACTAAGCTCTAATCTTACCGTAACAGGCGATATAACAATAGCCTCCGGCACATTTAACGGCTCTGCATCTACCATAACAGTAAAAGGCAACTGGTCTAACTCTGGAATTTTTACTCCGTCAGCATCAACCGTCATTCTAAATGGGGCAAATCAAACCATTTCAGGCAGCACTACCTTCTACAATTTATTTAAGGTTGCAACGTCTGCTGATACATTATATTTTCAGTCTTCAAGTACTCAGAAAATCCTTAACAGCCTGATTCTGAACGGCGCTGACGGCGGACTGCTTTCACTAAGAGGCACCTCTCAGGGAGGGTACTGGTATTTGGATGCGCAAGGTACGCGCAGTATTGTATTTGCGGATATCATGGATTTATATAACATAAATTCCACAAAAATTATTACTGCTTACTCTGTAAATTCAGGCAATAACATCAACATAAGTTTTGGCGGAAGTGAATGTGCGCGCCTTGGTGATAAATTAGTTATAAAGGATTTTTGGACAAAGACATGTTAATGAATGCAGTTAAAAAATGGAAGGTTTTCCCGCAGATGGTGTTTTTTTCTTTTTTCTGCCTTTTTATACACCTTTCAGGCATGTATGCTGAGGGTATGGTAGGGTATAAGAATTGCAACCCCTATACCCCTCCATGTCCGGTATACGACCCCTACAGCGGTAATATGAGTGATGAATACGGCGCCCCGCAGTGCGGCACCATAGGTCCGGCAGAGTATGCTTATTTCCCTCCCGACCCTAACTGTGGAATTATCGGGCCTGTTGGGTACTGGTATAGCCCTTCTTTTCAGAGTTGGAATTTATATGTGTGGATACCCGTTAATTATTTAGCAAAGGGCTACACGGTAGTCAGAATAGAGCCTACGAATTTCACTGTGTGGGGTTATCCTGTTTATAATTTTTATTTTGAAAACCCGAATGCTCAATGTCCCCCCGAAGGGCAGTGGCAATTAGTATGTTGCGTTCAATCTACCGACTATTTAGCTCTGAGTTATCCTGTAGTTGCAAAAAAACTACATCCTTACGGTGCGGCATATTATGACCACCCTGTATACTGGTTTTATTTTCAAGGTTTAAATTATACATCTGCTTGTACATGGAAGTGTGATGAGGTTGAGTATGCTGTTGACTGTACCATGTGTACAGTCTCCGTAACATCAACACTTGAACTGCAAAAAATCACAAATGTACCCTGCTCAGAACCACCGCCTGACGTATCTGATTTAGAGGATAATTTATGCACTGATAAAGACAGCGATGGTCATTATACAGCGGATTCTTGCAGAACCCCGAATGATGATTGTAATGACAGTGACCCTGTCATTTATGGCGGAGCCGCTGAAATATGTGATAGTAAAGATAACAACTGTGACGGGCAGGTAGATGAGGGATGTATCTGCATTGACACTGACGGCGATGGCTTCACAAATTGTAATGGTGATTGTAATAATAATAATGCAGCAATAAATTCAGCCGCCCCGGAAGTATGTGATGGTATTGACAACAACTGTAATAATCTGGTGGATGATACATGTAACGGAGGGGCTGATAACTGTACTGCTCAACCAAACAATACTGACATGGGCTCATCAGCCAATCTTGCCTCAGGCAACCTGTATAATTCTCAAACTGTCTTGCAAACCATGAACACCGGACTGCGCACCGAATTTGTTCTTTCCTATAACAGTTTTGATACAACCACAATCCCCCTCGGCAGAGGCTGGACATACAGCCACAACATAAATATCACCGAGTACTGGAACAGACTTGTCCTTCTTGAGGGAGACGGCAGAAGGGTTTATTTCAGTAATAGCGGGGCAAATACCTATTCTCCTGAGTCATCATCAGGCAGGCATTCCACAATTACAAAAAATCCTGACGGAAGTTACACATTAACAGAAAAAGAAGGTACGATATACTCCTTTGATACAAAAGGCAGGCTTGCCGCTATAACAGACAGGAACAATAACGCGGTAAGTCTCGCATATACAGGAGATGAACTTACTTTAATA
>JACROO010000021.1:0-879 GCA_016214355.1 Nitrospirota bacterium
GTTCATAGAATGCGCGGCGATTTTTCTTCGCCGATTTTGCAGCTTTAGTAATATTCCCCTGATATATCAGCAAAAGACTATGGATATAATTTTTCTCAAATTGTGAGATTATATTAGACTTTGCTGTTTTGAAAGATTCCTGATGTAGCGTGTCTTCATGTGCCGGCAAGACTATCTCTGTATCCTGGATGGTTGCTTGATTGGAAAAAATAACAGCTCGCTGTATTACATTCTCTAATTCTCGTATATTCCCATGCCATTTATAAAGTAATAATTTCTGCATTGCACCGGGTGAAAAATCAGTAATGTTTTTGTTAAACTCAAAGGCATACTCAGCCAAAAAATGTTGTGCCAGAAGGAGAATGTCTTCCCTGCGCTCTCTTAAAGGAGGCAGCGCAAAGGGAATAACGTTTAACCGATAAAAGAGGTCTTTACGAAACCTCCCTTCTTCTAATGCTTTTTCCAAGTCGGTATTTGTAGCTGCAATAATCCTGACATCCACCTGACTTATCTTTGTTGAGCCAAGCTGTCTATACTCTTTGTCCTGAAGGAAACGCAGGAGCTTCACCTGTGCAGAGAGAGGAAGACAGTCAATCTCATCCAGAAAGAGCGTGCCTCCATGAGCTTCGTGAACTAATCCCAACTGTGGTGAATTGGCGCCGGTGAATGCACCTTTAATATGTCCAAACAATTCATTTTCAGCTAATTCTGCTGGAATGGCTCCGCAGTTCAGAGGGATAAAAGGCTTATCCGCCCGAGGGCTAAGATAATGGACAGCCCTTGCGAATAACTCCTTACCCGTGCCTGTTTCCCCGCAGATTAAAACAGTTACATCGCATTTTGCTACAATGGGTATTTTCTCTACCTCATTTAAGAAGG
>JACROO010000021.1:921-7128 GCA_016214355.1 Nitrospirota bacterium
GGAGAGACTATGGGTAAAGCGCTGCATACTGCACCTCTTAAAAAACAGGCAACATACCTGCCTGACGGCATCAGGGCAGTGAGGTTCACTTCGGCTACAACGTAGCACATTGCCTTCATGCTGTCAAGGGTGCTTATAGGAGCTATTAATATTTTTAATAAGCATACTTTTACAATCAATGCAATGAAATCCGACATGCTTTATAAAAGTTATCCACTTACATAGTGGAAGTCATAAATAAGTTGACATATCCCCCTCACCCTAACCCTCTCCCGCAAGGGGAGAGGGGACTATATATCTCCCCTCCCTTGATGGGAGGGGATGTAGGGGAGGGTGAATTTTCTATACTTATTTAAGTCGTTAACTATAGTTGGTCTCCATAGAACTGTATGAGTCTCTCCTGCGATGATGAAATATATTCACAGAAAATGGTAATATCTTGCCATGAAATATTGGGTTTCCCTGCATCAACAAGTTCTTTTGCTCTTTTTTGTCCTGCTGCCCGCGTTTCTTTTTGCTGAAGAGCCTCCTTTGCTTAAGCTAAGGTCAAGCAGGCACCCTGAGTTTGTAAGGATTGTCCTTGAAGGCCCTGAAACTGTCATATTGAAGGGGACGGTGACTCAGAAGGGAAAGGATATCTCTGTTAATTTTCAGGATTCTAAATTTTCACTGCAGGATGTTGAACTGCCTTTCCCCTATAACACCGTTAAAAACTCTGTGGTATTCTCCCCCGGAGAGTTTAAGAAATTTAAGTCTGCCTTTCTTCAGTCCCCTGCCCGCCTTGTTATAGATGTGTATCAGGAGCTAAAGGCAGAGGAGGTAAAAGCAATAACTCCTGCAAAACCTTTAAAGACTAAAACAATTATTATAGACCCCGGGCATGGAGGCCATGAATATGGCTTGATAATGGGCAGTTACAGGGAAAAAGATGTGGTACTTGATATCGCAAAAACACTGAGGACACTTGCCGGGAAGGGTTCAACGCGGTGTTTTCTTACGAGAAGCGGAGACCAGTTTATGAGCCTTGGAGAACGCGCTGATTTTTCAAATAACAAAAAAGGAGAAATCTTCCTAAGCCTTCATATCGGAAAGCATAAAGATATAGTAATATATACACCTGTAATAACAGAGCCTGCACCTGCAGGGGTGGAGCCTCCGGGACAGGCGGGTTTTTTGGCAAAGACTTTGGCATTTAAAAACGCTATGCTGAAGGCAATAAGGGAAGACCTTGGCAGTGATATGGTATCAGTAAAACCTCTGCCTTACAGCATACTCTCAGGGATTGAGGCAGCGGCTTTGATAATTGAGCTGCCGTCTTTTAAGGATGTTTCTTACAATTCTGACTTTAAAAGGGAACTGTCAAATACTATATTAAAAGGTATCTATATGTATGAAGTCGTCACGGCGAATTAAATCAAAGACAAGTTCATGGACATATTTAAGTGCTGCACTTGTGCTGTTTATAATCGGGGCAGTCGCAAGCTATTTTTATTTTAAACCGAGACTTGCACTTGAAAATCCCTTTAAGGATATTGAAACACAAAAATCAGAAATAAAGCCTCTGGAAAAGCAGGATAAAACGGCTGAAGACACAGGGCTTTCCGTAGAGGAAGAAAAAGAACCGGTAAACGGCGATGTCCTTGCTGCCGTAGAAAATGCGATTAAAAAAAACCTAAAGTCTTACGATGTATTGCTCCTTGATATTTATAAAGACAAAGAGGGTACTGTCTATATTGACCTCAGCAGTGAGGTGAAAAAAAATTTTCAGGGTGATGTCCTTGAGGAATACGGCATTATTGCAGGCTTATACAGAAGCATCAAGGAAAAAATCCCTGATTCCACTGCAATGAAGATACTTATAGACGGGAAAGAGGCAGACAGCCTCGGCGGACATATTGACATTTCAGACATAATCGGAGAAAAAATTGCCGGAGGATAGAATGCGTCAGGATGGAAGACTTTCTAACGGGCTTAGAGATATTAAAATCACGAGAAATTTTTTAAAAACAGCAGAAGGTTCTGCCTTAATTGAGATGGGTAGGACAAAAGTGATATGCAGTGCCTCTATAGAGGACAAGGTGCCGCAGTTTCTTAAAGACATGGAGAAAGGCTGGGTAACAGCAGAATATTCCATGCTCCCGCGCTCAACCCCGACAAGGATAATAAGGGAATCCACAAGCGGAAAAATAGGGGGAAGGACCCATGAGATACAAAGACTTATCGGCAGGACAATGCGCTCTGTCATGGACCTTGATGCTATCGGGAAGCGGACTATCTGGCTTGACTGCGATGTCATTCAGGCAGACGGAGGCACGAGGGCGGCGTCAATAACAGGTGCATTCGTAGCCCTCACAGATGCGGTAAAATTCGCAATGGGGAACAGGATGATTGAAAAAAATCCGATTAAAGATTACGTTGCTGCTGTAAGTGTCGGTATTGTCAATGGAGAGCCTGTACTTGACCTCACGTATCCGGAAGATTCAACTGCGGAGGTTGATATGAATATAGTGATGACCGGCTCGGGTAAATTTATTGAGATTCAGGGGACTGCCGAGACAATGCCGTTTGATAAGGACCGGCTCCGGAGGCTGCTGGAACTGGCAGAAGAAGGGATAAGAGAGATTATCACCATACAAAAAAGTGTGTTGGAAGGTTAAGGGAAGATGGAATACAAAAGCATAAAAGACTGGCCTGAGGATGAAAGACCGAGGGAGAGGCTGCTTAAGTTGGGGGCGGAAGGGCTGAGCACATCACAGCTTCTGGCGATAATATTAAGGACAGGCGGAAAGAACAAAAGTGCGATTGAGCTTGCACGGGAGCTTCTAATGAAGTTTGACAGCCTCAGGGAAATAGGAGACGCCTCAAACGCTGAATTCTCAGAGATAAAAGGCATGGGTTCAGCTAAGCTGGCTCAGGTCAAGGCTGCCCTTGAGCTTGGGAAACGCCTTATGCAGGATAAGACGGAAAATGATTCTCAAAGGGCATCATTTAAAAGCAGCAGGGATGTGTATGATTATTACATGCCTAAATTTTTTGGTTTAAAGAGAGAAAGATTCTTATGCGCAATGCTGGATATAAAAAACCGCCTCTTTAAAGAGGTCACGGTTTCAGAAGGCACGCTGACGTCATCCCTCGTGCATCCGAGGGAGGTATTCAGATATGCCATAAAAGACGCTGCTGCCTCAGTTATATTTGCTCATAATCAGCAATGAAAAATCATGGGATGAAGGATTTTGATTCAAAACAATTACAGAAAAAAGTTTAACTGAATATAAGGAAAAAAGGGGGCAAGATGGCAAAGGTTCAGAGGGCGCTGATAAGCGTTTCAGACAAAACAGGCGTTGTGGATTTCGCAAAGGGACTGTCAGGGATGGGCGTTGAGATTTTGTCAACAGGAGGGACTGCAAAGGCACTGCGCGATGCAGGCATCAGTGTTGTTGAGGTCTCTGACTATACAGGATTCCCTGAGATGCTTGAAGGAAGGCTTAAGACCCTGCACCCGAAGATTCACGGAGGACTGCTGGCAAGGCGGGATAATAAAAAGGATATGGATGATATAAAGAAACACGGGATTGAGCCGATGGATATGGTTGTCGTCAACCTCTATCCGTTTGAGGCAACGGTGTCAAAACCCGATGTGGCTTTTGAGGATGCCATTGAAAACATTGATATCGGCGGTCCTACGATGCTGAGGGCTGCATCCAAGAATTTCAAGGATGTCGCTGTTATTGTTGACCCCGCAGACTATCAGAGGATTATTGAAGAACTTAAATCGCAGAAGGGAGAAATCAGCACTGATACTAAATTTTATCTTGCCAAAAAGGTCTTTTCGCATACGGCAAGATATGATACTATCATATCCAACCATCTTGCTGCATATGAGAAATCTGCCGCTGCATTCCCACAGTACCTTAATCAAAGCTTCTTAAAGCTCACTGATTTGAGATATGGTGAGAACCCTCACCAGAAGGCGGCATTATACAAGGAACCGCTTTATAACGGGCTTTCCCTCGTTGATGTAAAGATATTACAGGGGAAAGAGATGTCCTATAATAATTATCTTGACTCCGCTGCTGCACTGGAGCTTGTGAAGGAATTTAAGGAACCCGCGGCAGTCATTGTAAAGCATAACAATCCATGCGGTGTGGCAGTAGCAGAGACAATTCAACTTGCCTATAAAAAGGCTTTTGAGACAGACCCGCTGTCTGCCTTTGGCGGTATAATCGCCCTAAACAGGGATGTTGACACTCCTACCGCAAAAGAGATATTGACGCTTTTTGTTGAAGTAATACTTGCACCCGGATTTAAATCTGAGGCGCTCAGTATTTTAAGCCAGAAACCTAACATAAGGGTTCTTCAGTTAGATATATCTAAAAATACTTCAGGCTTTGATATCAGAAAAATTCAGGGCGGGCTTCTGGTTCAGGAAAAAGATAAAGGGATGATAGATGACTTCAAATCTTTAAAGGTAGTTACAAAAAGGCAGCCGTCTGATGATGAATTAGCTGCCATGGCTTTTGCATGGAAGGTCTGCAAGCATGTAAAATCAAATGCCATTGTATTTACTTCAAAGGACCAGACCCTTGGCATCGGCGTAGGACAGACAAGCAGGCTTGATGCTGCAAAATCAGGGGCAATGAAGGCATGCAGGACACTGAAAGGAGCAGTGGTCGGCTCCGATGCCTTTTTCCCCCATAGAGATGGTATAGATTTTATTGCAAAACAGGGGGTAACAGCAGTGACTCAGCCCGGCGGCTCTGTGAAGGACAATGATGTCATAGCCGCTGCGGATGAATATAATATTGCGATGGTGTTTACGGGGATGAGGCATTTTAAACATTAAGAATCAGGATTCAAGGGGTCATGGGTTCAAGGATTCAAGTGGTTTTAAATTTTACTTTCACTCGAACCCTCGAATCCTTGAATCCTCGAACCCTTTTAATATCAATGTGAGGCATAACAATTGAAAGTTCTTGTCATTGGAAGCGGGGGGCGTGAGCATACCCTTGTGTGGAAGTTAAGCCAGAGCCAGAGGGTGGATAAGATTTTCTGCGCACCGGGGAACGCCGGGATAGCTGAACTTGCCGAATGTATTGATATCAAGGCAGATGACATAGACTCGTTACTGAATTTTGTGAAGTACGAATGGATTGACCTCACGGTTGTCGGACCTGAGGCGCCGCTTACAAAAGGCATTGTTGATGCCTTTAAAAAAGAAGGACGCAGAATTTTCGGTCCTGATGCCTCAGGGGCAAGACTTGAGGGGAGCAAGGTATTTGCAAAAGAGTTTATGCTCAAATACGGAATCCCTACGGCTGAACATAAGACATTTACCTCGTATCTTCATGCTGAGGAATATGTGAGGCTCAAGGGCATGCCGATTGTTATAAAGGCAGAGGGGCTGGCAGCAGGCAAGGGCGTATTTGTCGCAGAAACTCATGATGAGGCAACACAGGCATTAAAAAAGATAATGAAGGAAAAGGCATTTGGCAGTGCAGGCAGCAGGGTAGTGGTTGAACAGTGCCTTCGCGGGGAAGAGGCGTCATTTATGGTCCTAACCGATGGGGAAAACTTTATTCCCCTTGCCGCATCACAGGACCATAAAACCATCTTTGACAATGACGAGGGCCCAAACACAGGCGGTATGGGCGCGTACAGCCCTGCTCCTGTAATAACAAAAGAGCTTGAGGCGGATATTATACAAAGCATTATACATCCGCTTTTAAGAGGTTTGGCAAAGGAAAAAATAAATTATAGAGGCGTTATTTATGCAGGAATCATGGTTTGTGACGGGAAGCCTTATGTGCTTGAGTTTAACTGCCGGTTTGGCGACCCCGAGACCCAGCCGGTGCTGATGAGGCTTAAGAGCGACCTCTTTGATGCACTTAAGGCGACTGCAGACGGTAAATTAAACGGGATAAATCTTTCATGGAAAAAGGAGGCTTCGGTATGTGTAGTGATTTCATCAAAGGGCTATCCTGATTCCTATGAAAAGGGTAAAATAGTTAAAGGACTGAATGCATTAAGGGGCAGGAATGACGTGGTTGTATTCCACGCAGGGACAAGTAACAAAAATGGAGAGTTTGTCACCTCTGGCGGCAGGGTCTTAGGTGTAACCGCATTAGGCAGGGACATCAAAAATGCCAAGGAAAATGCTTATAAGGCAATAGAGAATATTTATTTTGACGGGATGCATTACAGGAAGGA
>JACROO010000074.1 GCA_016214355.1 Nitrospirota bacterium
AAAAGATAAAACTGATGGAAAAAGGCATTGTGCCTTTTTATGAACCGGGGCTTGAAGAACTGCTGCAGAGAAATCTTAAGGCAGGACGCTTACATTTTACGGCAAACATAACGAAGGCTGTAGATTCCTCACTCGTAATATTTATTGCAGTCGGAACGCCTCCGCGCGGGGACGGCTCTGCAGATATGAGGCATGTTGAGGCTGTTGCAAAAGACATATCAAGACATTTAAAGAACTATAAGGTAATTGTAACCAAGAGCACGGTTCCTGTCGGCACAGGGGAAAGATTGAAACAGATTATCTCAAAAAATTTAAAGGAAAGCGTGGATTTTGACATTGTCTCAAACCCCGAGTTTTTAAGAGAGGGCGCCGGCATAGAGGATTTTATGAGGCCCAACAGGGTTGTTATCGGTGCCTCCAGCGCACAGGCAATAGCCATAATGAAAGATCTTTACAGTCCGCTTTATCTGATTGAAACCCCGTTTGTTATTACAGATGTAAAGACTGCTGAGCTTATAAAATATGCATCAAATGCATTTCTGGCCACCAAGGTTTCCTTTATTAATGAGATTGCACACCTGTGCGAGGCAGTAGGGGCTAATGTTCAGGTAGTTGCAAAGGCAATGGGTCTTGACCACAGGATAGGCCCTAAATTCCTGCATGCGGGTCCCGGCTACGGCGGTTCATGCTTCCCGAAAGACACACTTGCACTCCTTCAGATAGCAAGAGAACACAATACTGACCTTCAGATAATAAAAGCGGTAACCAGTGCGAATGAAAACCAGAAAGAAAGGATGGTAAAAAAGATTAAAAATGCAATGGGTACCTTAAAAGGCAAAACCATATGCCTTCTTGGTATCTCATTTAAGCCAAATACAAACGACATAAGAGAGTCACCATCACTTTACATCATTGACAGTCTTCTTAAAGAAGGCACAAAAATAAGGGCATATGACCCTGCTGCAATAGCAGACGCAAAAAAACTATTCCCCAAGATAACCTGCTGTAAAGACAGTTACGATGCAGTAAAAGATGCAGATGCTGTTGTAATAGCTACAGAGTGGAACCAGTTCAGAAACCTTGACCTTAACAGGATAAAGAATCTGATGAAAGGGAAATTCTTTTTTGACCTTAGGAATATTTACGAGCCTGAAAGGATAAGGAAGATTGGTTTTAACTATTATTCTGTCGGGAGATAAACGGGAGATTTTATCATCTTTACCCGGTTCAGACAAAACCTATTCTTCTTGTCCGTTCCTCTTTCATCAAATCTGTTACTGTCACGGCAGACATAGCAAGAATAGCAGCAGAAACAACCTTGAACATGCTTATCATATACATGGAAAAAACCTTTGTTGTAAGCAAGCCTTCAGTTACAGAATATATAAAAAGCCCCATCCCGAGCAGCAGAAAGCCATAAATAACCGTGTCCTTCGCACATTCCTTTCTTCTCTCATAGTATATGTTTACGCATCCCACACAACCCAGTATTGCACCATTATAACCGAAGCTGATCCTGCTGGTCATGCTAAGCTCGGCAGGGTCAATTATACCTGAAATATAAAGTATCATGTAACCTGCAAAAAGCAGCGTAGGAAATATCTTATAGTCTATTAAGGTTTTAATCTTGTATGTAAGGATGCTGACGCCAAAGTGAAACAGGAATATATTTGAGACAACAGCGGACATATCACTGAAGTTAGTAATTAATGCATATTCATACAGGGGAAGCCCGTTTATGAGTCTTTCATAGCCGGCTATAGTGGCACTGGTTTTCATAATAACAGCAGATGCAAGCGCCCAGAATATATTCTTGAATTGAGAGTTCGGAGCCGTCCGCGTTTTTATTACAAGCACGGCAGATGCTGTTAAAAGAAAGGCTATATAAATGACAGTCATCAATTGGATTATTGCATAAAGCAGATGGCATTTTCAATACCGCGTGTTATGAGGACTTGACATTTAGAATATTTTATGTTTGAATTACTTTTATAGTAAACATAAGGAATCTTTTGTCCGAAGTTAAAACATTTTACAAGGAGGTAAAATGAGAGGGAAAAAGTCGCAGGAGAGAGGTTTTACTCTCGTAGAACTGGCAATAGTCCTCGTGATTATCGGGATTATTATCGGTGCAGTAATGAAAGGGCAGGACCTGCTTCAGAATGCAAGGGCAAAGAAGTTCGACAACTATGTAAAATCGTGGGAAATTGCAGAATGGACATATTTTGACAGAAAAGGGAGATTTGCAGGGGATATAACTAATAAAAATGGTGTAATAGGTGATGTTGCCGGAGAGCAAACTGTCACAACAAATGCAGTTTACGAGATAACAAATGCAAATTTTGTGAATCCACCCGCTTCATCAATTACTATGGGCTCATATACATACTATCCAATTATAGGGAATGGGACTGCTTCTTCTGTTATTAGAAATGGTATTCTTATCTGCAAAGCTGCTGCTGCATGTACCAGTACATTTACCTCTGATGAGTTAGTCTTCCTTGAGTCCTATGATACTGCTATTGATGGCACTGCAGATCCGTTAGCAGGCAATGTACGAGGAATTACAGCGGCTACAATTACTGGTGGTGCTGTTACGGCAATTACGGAAACGGCCGCAACCACGTGGGATACTACTGCAACAGGGTTTACTTACTATTTTGATAAACCCCGTTGATTTTACACTGTATAATTATTTTAAAGAGGGAAAAAATTCCCCTCTATTTGGGGTTCAGGTTGCAAACCTGAACCTGCTTAGTGGGGTCGCTATAACTTCAATAAATATAAAATAGGGGCGAGAAATCGCCCCTATTTTACCCCATGAGAGAAAAAGGGACATGCTATTTTTTAAGGGAGGCTTTTGCCTCCCTTTTTGTTTTGACATAAACTGTTAACTTTGTTATTATTGCATTATGACCAGGAAGCAAAAGGAAAGTGTTGCAAAATATCTGTATGACATAAGCAAAGGAATCATTCTCTTAGCAGTAGTTGGTAATATGGTACAAGGCAAATGGGACATAATAAGTCTAATCGCAGGTGGCATATCGGCGTTAATCTTCTTTTTGTGGGGATATTCAATCGAAGGAGGTATTAGGGATGAGTGAGCTTGCAATTCTTTTTTTAGTGCTTGCAGTAATTGGGCTTATCGGTTTAGGGTGGACACTGTATAAGCAAAAGCACAGTCATTAGAGTGGAAATAGGACAGTGATTGCTTTATTTAAGGGAGGCCTTTGCCTCCCTTTTTGCTTTGACGGTAGCGGGTTACTTTGCTATCATGCAATAAAAGAGGCGAGAGGATGGTGACTAAATTTATCCTGATAAGGCTCGTAGGCATATTAGGTGTATTGCTTATCCTGTATGGATACTATCTGCTTGGCGTCCCGCCTGATGCAGAATTTAACGAGGTAGTAAGAAGGGCAAAAATGGGTATAGCAGCAACCTTTATCGGCGGTATAATGACCGTATTCTTTATAGCCAGGCGGTAAAATTTTCGGGTAGAATTTTATCCTTGAAAAGTATCCCCTTTTCTGCTAAAATTAAATCAAATACAAAAGGCAGGCTGCCTGCCTTGTTTGTGATAAGAGGAAAAACTTGAACCTTCATTTCTTTAATTTAGGGAGCCTGAGTAAAGCAAGTGTGAGCGGCCCGCAACTGCGGGATGTACAGCCTAATCTTGTTTTCAAGGCACCCACCTGTAAAAGCAGGGTTTCAAGGTTTTACTCTACACGGCAAGGCGGGTTCTATATGCCCGCATTTGCGGGATTATTTTTAATTTTTCTGGCTTTGACAGTTCACCCCGTTAGAAAGGTTTTCTATTTGGGCAATTCTGATTGTTCTAACGGGGTAAAGGTTTTTAGGGGAAGTACGGTTATAGATATGTCCATGAGGTTTTGCAACCCCGTAAATAATAAAACATTATTCAACATTCTCTTAAATCTCAGAAAAAAGCCCGGCGGGGTTAACTCTTTTAAAGACAATCTTAAAAAATTTATATTGCCTCCCCCTCTAAGACCCGCACTGTCATAGGCCATTCAAAGGAGGCAGGGCAAAATCATTGCCCTGCAGCAGAATGGAACTATTTAATAGAGGCAGGGAAGCGCCTCTTGCGTGGAGGATGCAGCCTCATATCCTTGAGGAATTCGCAGGGCAATCGCATATACTTGCCCCGGGAAAACCTTTAAGAGTTGCCATAGAAACAGACTCAATCGTCTCCCTGATACTTTATGGCCCCCCCGGAACAGGGAAAACCGCTGTCGCATATATAATCGCCGGGAGGACAAATGCCTTTTTTATCAGCCTTAATGCTGTTACCTCGGGCATGACAGAGATAAAAGAGGCACTTAAAGAGGCAAGAAGATACTCATCAGAAGCAAGGCGGACAATCCTGTTTATTGACGAAATCCACAGGTTCAATAAGCTCCAGCAGGATGCACTACTGCCAGACGTTGAGATGGGTAATGTCATATTGATAGGGGCATCAACCCAAAATCCTTTTTTCTCTATAATCCCCGCACTTTCTTCAAGGTCAATGATATTTCAGTTCTTTCCTTTGAAAGACCCGGATATTAAAGCCATACTGGAAAAGGCATTAAGCGATAATGAGAACGGCATCGGCAAAGACAACATTAATTTAAAGCCTGATGCACTGGATTTTATCGCCAGAAACTCAGAGGGCGATGCGAGGAGGGCGCTTAATGCACTTGAGCTGGGGACATTTATTCTTAAAAGCACGGGGCGTAATCTTTATGACATTGCACTGGCAAAAGAGGTGCTTCATAAAAAGGCGGTATATTACAACGAAGATGAACACTACAATACTATTTCTGCATTTATAAAAAGCATGCGCGGAGGAGACCCCGACGCCGCACTTTACTGGATGGCAAAGATGATAGAGGCAGGGGAAGACCCCCTGTATATTGCAAGAAGGATTGTTATTTGTGCCTCAGAAGACGTTGGCAATGCAGACCCGCAGGCACTTCAAATAGCAGTATCTGCGATGAAGGCAGTTGAATCAATAGGCATGCCGGAGGGGCGCATCACTCTTGCACAGGCAGCAATTTACATTACCATGTCGCCGAAAAGCAATGCATCATACACCGGAATTGAGAGCGCCTTGTCAGAGGTCAGAGAAGAACGCTTGTCAGAAGTTCCGCAGCACCTGCGGGATACTCACTACAAAGGCGCATCCCGTTTGGGAGCAGGCGTTGGATATAAGTATCCGCATAATTACAGCGGACATTTTGTGGCACAGGAATACCTGCCGCGTCATAAGGTATTCTTCAATCCATCGGAAGAAGGCTACGAAAAAATATTTAAAAAGCGGCTTGAGAAAAGGAGGGTTGTTTCATGAGCGACTATCTGTATATCTTCATAGCTCTTGCAGTCGGTCTGGCTGTTGGTTCTGTCATATCATTTATTTACAATAAAAAAGGTCTTAACCAAAAACTCAGAGAGAATGAGCAAAAGGCAAAGAGAATCATGGAGGAAGCCCAGCGGGGGGCAGAGACGCTGAGAAAAGAAACTGCACTTGAGGTCAAAGACAAAATTTTTCATGCAAAGGCTGAGGCAGAGAAGGAATCAAAAGAGCGCCGTGCAGAACTTAACCAGCTTGACAGAAGACTGCACCAGAGAGAAGAGATGCTTGACAAAAAGATTGAACACCTTGAAAAGAAAGAAAACGACCTTAACCGTAAGGAAAGGGACAACATCAACAAGGAAAAAGTCCTGAATGAGAAGACTCAAAACTATGACAGGCTGATTAAAGAGCAGACCACTCTGCTTGAGAGGCTTTCAGGTATGGGCGCAGAGGAGGCTAAAAAGGAACTGCTCGCAAAGGTTGCCGAGGATTCCAGATTTGATGCGCTTAAGGTAGCCAAGAGGGTTGAAGATGAGGTAATGGAGACAGCCGACAAAAAATCCAAGGAGATATTAAGCCTTGCTATCCAGCGATATGCAAGCGACTATGTCGGCGATATTACTGTATCTACGGTTACCCTTCCAAATGACGAGATGAAGGGCAGGATAATCGGCAGGGAAGGAAGAAATATCAGGGCGATGGAGGCAGCTACCGGCGTTGAGCTGATAGTTGATGATACTCCCGAGACAGTACTGCTTTCAAGTTTTGACCCTGTCAGGAGAGAGATTGCAAGAATTTCGCTGGAGCGGCTCATAGCAGACGGCAGGATTCATCCGGCTCGGATTGAAGAGATTGTAGAGAAAGTAAAGAAAGAGGTAGAGGCTACAATTAAGGAGGAAGGGGAGAAGGCAGTCTTTGACCTTGGACTGCACGGCATACACCCTGAGCTTATAAAACTCATTGGAAGGCTTAAATACAGGACATCCTATGCGCAGAATGTCCTGCAACATTCAAAGGAAGTGGCATACCTTGCAGGCATAATGGCAGGAGAACTGCGGGTTGACACAAAACTCGCAAAAAGGGCAGGCATCCTGCATGACATAGGGAAGGCAGTTGACCACGAGATAGAAGGCTCGCATCAGGATATAGGTGCGAATCTGGCGAAAAAACACGGCGAAAACACTAAAGTCGTCAATGCCATTCAGGTTCATCACGATGAAGGCGACCCTATTAGCGTTGAGGCATCTCTGGTAGCTGCTGCAGATGCCCTCTCAGCCGCAAGGCCGGGTGTAAGGAAAGAGACTATTGAAAGCTATCTCAAACGGCTTGAAAAATTAGAAAAGATTGCAACTTCATTTAACGGGGTAAACAGGTGCTATGCTATTCAGGCCGGAAGAGAGGTAAGGATTATGGTAAAACCCGAAGAGGTCAACGATGAAGTATGCGCCCAGATATCAAGGGACCTTGCCAAAAAGATTGAAGAGGAACTTACATATCCCGGGCAGATAAAAGTCATCGTGATAAGGGAGTCAAGGTATGTGGAGTATGCTAAATAAGCTCACAGTTCATAGTTCATGGTTCATAGTTTTAAAATTTTAACTATGAGCTAACAGCTATGAGCCATCAGCTAATAATATGAAAATATTATTCATAGGCGACATTGTAGGCAAGCCGGGCAGGAAGGCTTTGAAAGAAGGGCTTTCACGAATAGCCGAGAAGGTAAAGGCAGATTTTGTGATAGCCAATGTAGAGAACGCTGCCGGAGGTTTTGGCATAACTCAGGAAGTCGGAGAAGAGATTTTTTCTCTTGGAGTTGATGTCCTTACGTCGGGCAATCACATCTGGGATAAAAAAGAGGCAGTAACATACATTACACGGGAAAGCAGGCTGTTAAGACCTGCAAATTATCCAGAGGGCGTTCCCGGTCATGGGAGTCTTGTCGTTAAATCGCAGGGCGCAGATAAAGTAGCAGTGCTTAATATATCCGGCAGGGTATTTATGAGCCCGATGGACTGCCCTTTTAAGGCTGCAAAGGCAGCGGTAAAAAAACTTAAAGAAGAGACTAATATCATAATTATTGATTTTCATGCCGAGGCTACATCTGAGAAGATTGCCTTTGGAAGATTTCTTGACGGCGATGTCAGCGCAGTAATAGGGACGCATACACACGTTCAAACTGCAGATGAGACAATTCTGCCTCAGGGCACAGCATACATAACAGATGTCGGCATGACAGGCCCTCTGGACTCAGTTATTGGTATTAAAAAAGAGCAGATAATAGAAAAATTCCTTACGCAGATTCCTGTCCGTTTTGAAACAGCAAAAGGACCCACTATTCTGGCTGCTGTTATAATTGACATAAATCCAACAACCGGGCGGGCTGCCGGAATTCAGCGGTTACAACTAAACTTCCCGTAATCAATAAATCAAAAGGAGGGTTAATGCCCTCCTTTTGATTATATAGTGTATTTATTTTACTGCAGATTTTACTGCAGCTTTCAGTGCCTTGCCTGCTGAGAACTTTGGAGCCTTTGAAGCAGGAATCTTAATCTCTTGCCCGGTCCTTGGATTGCGGCCCTTTCTCGCCTTCCTCTTTACAGTGGAAAAAGTTCCAAAACCAACAAGCGTTACCTTCTCGCCCTTCTTCAGAGCTTTCTTAACTCCACTGATAATAGAATCAACAGCCTTTGCAGCAGCGGCCTTTGAAATCTTAGCGCCATCTGCTACTACATCAATAAGTTCAGCCTTTGTCATAAATACTCTCCTTTCTTTTTAAGGTTTATTTTAAAGAATGACTATCAGAAAAGATACAGCACGGATTTATATTTGTCAATAGTTTTGTTTAATGTTTTAATATGGAAAATTCAAGCAAAATCTATACTAATACAAAATCATTAAATGCTGTTACATTGTCATTGTGAGTCCCGGCTTTTCGGGACGTGACAATCTCTTCGGAGAAAGCAAGATTCCTCACGGAGACTGCCCTGAGCGAGATTCTTCGGTCGCTCCGCTCCCTCAGAATGACACTTTATTAAATGCATAGGGCAGAATTTCCCTCATGGAATATTTTTTGACACCTGCACTGCCTGCCAGATATACGTCAATATCCCGTGCAAACTCCCACAAAATCTGTCTGCATGAACCGCACGGATAACAGTAATCCTGCTTATTGGAGACAATAGCTATAGCCTTAAAAGAACGCTCGCCGTCAGAAAGGGCCTTCAATAACGCAACTTTCTCAGCGCATATGCTTAACATAAGCGAGGGGTTTTCTATGTTGCAGCCCGTGTAAATCTTCTCTCTTTTTGTTGCAATAGATGCACCAACCTTAAAATCAGAATAAGGTGTAATTGCAAGTTTCATGGACTTCTCTGCCTCCCTGACAAGCCTTTTTATGAACATCCCGCCTCTCAATTATCCTCCGTCCTGCAGATTATCATCAGGCAAAACGAGTCTTACAACCTTGCCGGAAGGCCCGAGGTTGCCGATAGTTTTACCATTGAAGACAAGTCTTGCCCCGCCTGCATTGCCTATCTTAACAGAGAATCCTTCCACGGCATTCCATCTTGCTGCTTCTCCTGTCTTGAGGAGCCGCTGCTCGTGTTTGTTTTTGTCAATGTCTACAGAAACCCATGTCTCCTCTGTTGCAATTATTTCAAGGGAAAAAACCTTCGGTTCCTCTGTTAAAGCAGGCACAGTCCCATTAATCGCCTTGACAAGCCTTACATCAGGTTTTTGAGATTTATGCGTTATAAAAAAAATTATTGATAAAATAACGAGTGTAACAGATAATATTATCCCGATGAGTTTATAAGTGAATAAGGATTTTTTTCCCTGTGTAAAGGAAGGCGGTTCAGGCAACTGAGCTGCAGCAATCTGTTTTTTGTATAAACCTAAGGCGTAATCACTGTCAACACCCATTTCTTTGGCATAGATGCGTATGTAGCCTTTAATAAAGACCTCGCCTGGGAGAGACTGGTAATCTTCATCCTCAATGGCTTTAAGATAGTCACACCTGATCTTTAAGAGCTTTGATAAATCCTCTAATGATTTCCCTTTTTCTTCACGCGTCTTTTTTAAAAATTTACCCGGAGTCTCCATTGCATCTGCCATGAATTACTGTTATTTAACGGTTTCTAAGTATTTCTGCGCCTCTTTGACTCTTTCATCACTGCCGCCGCTTTTAACCACTATTCTGAAGTGCCTGGCTGCCTTTTCATTATCTCCTGTCCTGAGATATGCATT
>JACROO010000108.1 GCA_016214355.1 Nitrospirota bacterium
CCGGAGTTTAATGAGCCTCGGGGTTTGACAGGCGGCGTCTTTGAACACTTGATGAATGACATTGAATCTGCGAAGACGGGCTTTATTGCTGTCTGGAATAAGTTCAATGAAGAGTTTGATGTCTTGCATTCATTGAATATGAATAAAATGCATAGTTTGGAAAAAAACGACCCTCTTTGTGCATGGCTGATTGATAACAGGTCCTCGCTTTTAGTCAGGGATATGGCAAAAAATCCTGAGTTTGACGGCAGATTTTATTCTGCACGCTCCTTTATCGCTTCTCCGTTTATCCATGACAGTGAGGTGTTCGGATTTATTTTCCTCGGCAATCCGCATACCAAAAAAGCATTTAACTACAGCCACATGATTTTACTTTCTGCAGTCTGCAACCAGCTTGCTGCAAGGCTCAGGGACATAGAAGAAAAGACCGAAGACGCCTGCAGGAAAAGGCTTGCACAGATAAGGTTTTAACCCTGTTTTACAGCTCCCTTCTTCCTTCAAGTGCTTTTGAGAGGGTTACCTCGTCTGCGAACTCGATGTCCCCGCCGATTGGGAGACCGTAAGCAATTCGTGTGATTTTTATCCCTAATGGTTTTAATAATTGTGACAGGTAATTAGCGGTTGTTTCACCTTTTGTGTTCGGGTTTGTAGCAATAATGACCTCGGAGGCATTATTGCCCTTTGCCCTCTGGAGCAGTTCGCTGATTTTAATTTTTTCCGGCGTTATGCCGTCTATTGGCGAAAGTGCTCCGAGAAGAACATGATAAAGCCCCCTGTATATTTTAGTCTTCTCTATGACGATTAAGTTACTTGGTTCTTCAACAACACATATCTTGCTTTTATCGCGCATCGGGTCCCTACAGATAGAACAGATTTCATCTGCCGTGATATTAAAGCACTGAGTGCAGAACCTTGCCTTCTCTTTTATTTCAATAAGGGCATTGGCTATAGTTTTAACATCGCCCTCAGACATGCTCATTATAAAAAAAGACAGCCGCTGTGCAGTCTTCCTGCCGATGCCGGGAAGCTTCATAAGGGCATTTATAAGGTTCTCTACGATTCCGTCGTTCATTGCCCGAAAATGCCTCCGAGACCTGGAAGCTGTAAGCCTCCTGTGAGCTTACCCATATCTTCCGATACCATCTGCCGCGCCCTTTTTAATGCCTCGTTAACCGCTGCGATAATCAGGTCCTGAAGCATTTCAATATCATCAGGGTTTACTACCTCGCGTTCTACCTTAATGGATACTATCTCCAATGCGCCGTTTGCCGTGACGGTGACCATTCCGCCGCCGGCAGACGCCTCAACGGTCTTTTTTTTGGATTCTTCCTGGATTCTCCCCATTTCCTGCTGCAGTTTTTGCGCCTGTTTCATAATATCGCCAAACATTTTTTTAGACATGCAGTCCTCCTATAAAATTAATGCGTTTCTATCAGTCCGAATTATTATTAATCGATTTAATCGTTATCAGCTTGCCGTTAAAAAGTTCAAGGGCGTTTTTAACAGTAGGGTCAGAGAGTACGGCTTCTTTTGTTTCCTTGACTCCTTTTTCTCCGTTCTTATTGGGCAGTGGTATAACCTTTAACTTTAGTCTTTGCCCTGTAATATCCCTAATGACATCTTCAATCACATGTACATTTTTCTTTACAGAATCCGCAAGCACAGACATGCCGCCGTTGAAACCTATTGTGAGTTCAGTTTTACTGAGTGTAATTATTGCCGCCTCTGTCAGCTTAAATGCGAGGAGGTTGTGTTCGGTTTTGAGTTTTTCAACGACTTTTTGCCATAACTCCTGCTTGTCGCCCACTGCCTTATAGTCCGCAGCAGATGATTCAGTGACTTTTTTTGAGTCTGCAGGCCGGGATGTTTGCTCCTTGCCCTCCAATCTCTTCAGGAGGTCGTTGATTGAGGTCATGCCTTTGACAAAAGATGAGCGTAAAAGCCCAAGCTCAAGCGTGTAGCGGGGGTTTGCAGCGCTCCGCACCTCTGCCTCAAGTTTCATAAACTGTGACATAAGAAGTGTAAGTTCTTCTATGCTGACTTTTGAGGCCTGCTGTTGCAGGCTTTTTATCTCGGATTCCGTAAATTCAAGGGGCACTTCGGGTTTTGGGGCTATTTTTACAACTGCGAGGTTCCTGAAATGTTCTACAAGTTCTTTGACTATTTGCCGCAGGTCATAACCGCTGTCAGTCAGTTCTTTTATTATAAGGAGGTTTTTAGAGATATCACCTTCTAAGATTGCATCGGATAATTTTAAAAGAATGTCTGCCGCCGGCAGACCGAGGAGCGACTGCAGCTCGTTTTCGCTGATATCATCGCTGAAAGAAGATGCCTGGTCAAGCATGGTAAGTGCATCCCTCATGCTTCCGTCTGCTGCCCTCGCTATCATCTCAAGTGCAGTATCATTAATAGTTATATTTTCGCTCGTTGAGATTTTTGACAATTGCTCTTTTATCCTGCCTTTAGATATCCTGCGGAAGGCGTGATGCTGGCAGCGGGACAGGATTGTAGCAGGTATTTTTTTCGGCTCTGTGGTGGCGAAAATAAAGATAACATGTGCCGGCGGCTCTTCAAGTGTCTTCAGTAGCGCATTGAATGCCTGTACTGACAGCATATGCACTTCATCTATGATATAAATTTTATACCTTCCTGTTGATGGTGCATACTTTACAGCTTCCCTTAAATCCCTCACATTATCAACCTGTGTATTTGATGCACCATCAATTTCAAAGACGTCCACGGAAGAACCATCGGCTATTGCCCTGCAATTTGGGCATTCACCACAGGGGTCAGGAACGGGCCCCTTGGAGCAATTCAGTGCCTTGGCAAGAATTCTTGCAGCCGATGTCTTGCCGACTCCGCGGGGGCCTGAAAACAGATATGCATGGACAACCTTTTCGCTTGTAATGGCATTTTTCAGCGTCCTGACAACGGTCTCCTGACCGTTCAGTTCATCAAAGTTCTGAGGCCTCCATTTTCTCGCAAGAACAAGATAGCTCATAATAAACCAGTAAATAGTAAACAGTGAATAGTGAACAGTCTAAAAAACATATTTATTTAATTTTAAAGTTGCAACTTTTCAAAGCTGTTAACTCTCAACTCTAAACTCCTAACTTTTAACTATCGTTATAAGGTCAGGCTTTCAGGTAATTCTGCGGCACCCAGAATAACTGTTTACCGTTGCTTCCTTCCGAACCTGGCGGATTTCACAGCACGCTGGTACACAGGGCCCAAAAGCCTGACCATAAAACGACAGTTATCAGTGAATAGTGAATAGTAGTTAGTTTGAAAATATTTTAACATAAAATTTTCAATTACAGCCTGTTAATTCTTTTTAAACTGTATAAATCAGTTTACTATTCACTATTCACTGCCTTTCGGTGGCGGAGAGGGCGGGATTTGAACCCGCGAGACGCTATTAACGCCTACACGATTTCCAGTCGTGCTCCTTCGGCCGCTCGGACACCTCTCCTTTAACGACAGTAAAAGGTAAATAATATTTAGTGAATAGTTAAGAACCCACAGAAAATTTTAACATTTTTAGGGGCTTTTTTGGTCTTAAAGGTAAAGTGTGTAATGCCAAACAAAACCAAAATATTTACTTCCCCTCCACTCTTTTTAGCTTACCTCAACAATCGCCCAAAATCCGAATTTTGAAAATTGGCGGAGAGGGAGGGATTTGAACCCCCGGTGAAGTTACCCCCACAACGGTTTTCGAGACCGCCCCATTCAACCACTCTGGCACCTCTCCATTAACAGCAGTTATCTGTGAACCTGCCTCGCCCTGCCTGTCCGGCAGGCAGGCGGTGAATAGTGAACAGTAAAACATATTAAGTTAAAACTGAGAACTCAAAACTAAAAACTGAATTCGTCAGACTCTCCCCTTAATTTTATAAAAAATCTTCTGAGAACATCCGCACATTCGTATTCTAAAACTCCTGATATAATCTTTACCTGATGGTTAAGTACGGGGTCAGAGGCAATTTGATACCTGCTTGCTACTGCGCCGTATCTGCCGTCTTTGCAGCCGTAAACGAGCTTGCCTAATCTGGCATTGACCATTGCGCCTGCACACATGATACAGGGTTCTTTGGTTACATAAAGCGTTGCATCGTTTAAACGCCAGCTGCCGGCTGCAAGCGCCCCTTGCCTGAGCGCTATTAATTCCGCATGTGCAGTAGGGTCGTTTAATGCCTCTTTAACATTATGAACTGCCGCAATAACTGTGTCTTCCCTCACAAGTACTGCGCCGACAGGAACTTCGCCTTCAATAAAGGCAGTTTCTGCCTCTTTGAGGGCAAGGCGCATAAAATACTCATCACTATAAGTCATTTCAATCATTAAACCACAGAGAACACAGAGAAAAAATCATTGTAATTTTATCAATGCGGATTTAACATTTAAACTGAACTTACTAACGCGCCCAGAGGGAGTCGAACCCCCGACCTACGGATTCGTAGTCCGCCGCTCTATCCATCTGAGCTATGGGCGCAATTTATGAGTTGACAGTTAACAGATGACAGTTCAACGTGTAATTATAAATTATTTATCTGCTTTTCTTTTTGCTGTCAACTGTCAACCGATAACTGTTTACTGTTTCTTTATTCCTTCTTTCAGGAAAAGTGCAAAGCGCTGGTGCTGGAAGGGATGTATGCTCGGAAGCTTAGCATAAAGCCATCCTCCCTCGCCGGGTGCGGGGAATATCTGCTTGCCGTCTTCATAAATAGTTACCTTAACAGATGGATTATTTGTGTTGTTAGACGCTGAGGTAATAATATTCCCGCTCATCTTGAAATCCGGAAGAAACTCTCCAATCTTAACCGTTAAGTTTGACTCAGGAACCTTCAGTTCACTGCCGATGTTCACGGTGAATTCCTGCGTCTTCTTTATTTTTTTATCCTCAACTACTAACTTAACAGCAGCCCACTTATCTTTTACCTCTGGCGGTACAACTACCTGAAATGTAACTTTTGGACCTCCGGCTTTGTGGCCGGGTATTCCGGCAGGCGCTTCCATAACCGGACCATGTGGCATGGGTGTTTTGGGAACAGGCTGCTCCTCTTTTTTCTTACAACTCCCGATTGATAGTAAAATAGCTATTACAACTACCAATACTGCCAAAAATGTCTTCATTTCTCTCCCCCTTAAGGTTTAATTCTGTTTTAACATATTCAAGGATTCTGGATTCCTGCTTCTGCAGGAATGACTCACGAACATCCTTTGAAACTCAATACTAATAACTGTTCACTATTCACTGCCTTTAATGGCGGAGAGGCAGGGATTTGAACCCTGGGTGGAGTTTTACCCCCACAACCGCTTAGCAGGCGGCTGCCTTAGACCTCTCGGCCACCTCTCCACAAACGACAAACTTTTAAATATTAACAGTTAAGTATTTGTTTTGTAAACCCCTCTGAAGGCATATTTTTATCTAAGAGAATCAAGCAGTTTTTAAAATAACAAATCATTTTAACCTGCATTCAGGCACTTGAAAAGACGCGCCGGTATTAAGACAGAAGCTGCAAAACTCCTCAGCCTATCATTCCGTTCATTCAGGCATAAAATAAAAAAATACGGTATAGACAGAAAATAATGTCAAGACAGGCAGGGATAATTTAAGCACCCAGACAAATGGCTCGTGGACATATTCAAAGCAGGCAAGTGTTTTATATATTCTATTATTTATTTATTAATTTTTTGATTGTCCCTTTCAGCTCATTAAGGTCTGATGATTTTACTATATACGCCTCAGATGCCCATACCGAAAAATTATCCTTATAATCATAGGCGGTTGACATAATAATCGGGGTTTTTGGCGCTTGCTCTTTCATCGTCCTCAAGAGACTTATACCGTCAATGTCAGGCATCAGGATATCCAGTGTAACAATATCAGGCTTTTCCTTTTCAAACAGCACCAGTGCCTCTTTCCCTGTGCCTGCGACAACAACCTCGTAACCTTCATCTTCCAATTCTTCCTTATACAGACGCTGGATATGAATGTCATCATCTACAATAAGTATCTTCATGATTTCCTCCTTAGTTTAAGATTAGCATTAAATTCTGAATCCGAATGCCAAATGACAAAATCCAAATGTCAAATAATTTTGTTATTTGAGCTTTGGCATTTGAAATTTTTTGTGATATCATGCCTCCTCCAACGGAAGGTATATTTTAAATGTTGTACCGCCCTGACCTGTCAAATATCCCCTGTCATCAACATCCCTGTCTCCGCCCCACACACTTTCAACGGTAATCCTGCCGTCATGCTCCTGAACTATTCTGTTAGTGATTGCAAGTCCAAGTCCTGTCCCATGCGGTCTTGTTGTAAAGAACGGGTTGAAGATGTTTTTGAGGTCATCCTGTTTAATACCGCAGCCTGTATCAGAGATTTCTATAAATGCCTCTTTGCCTTCCTGTCCTGTCCTTACACTAACTACGCCGAGGTCTGTTGCCTGATTAGCGTTAGTGATAACATTTAATATTGCCTCTTTTATCCTCTGCGGGTCCATTGTTGTCATTATTGCCGAAGGAGGCAGGTCCTTAATCAGGGTGTTTCCTTTCTCCAGCACCTCATGTGTGACAAAATTTATGGTGTTGTCAACTATCTCGTTTATATTTACCTTCTTTTTAGTGATTTTTGTTGCCCTTACAAAGCCCAGGATGTCTTTTAATATTCCTTCAAGCCTGCTGACTTCCTCAACGATGATACTTACATATTCGCGGTGGTCGCCGCTTACCTTTTTCTCAAGCCTTCGTGCAAAACCGCCGATGGAGATAAGGGGATTTCTTATTTCATGTGCTACCCTCGCAGCCATTTCCCCGAGGGCAGCCATTCTTTCAGACACAACAACGCGGTTTCTTAAGCCATGAAGCTCAGTTATATCGCGTGAGATATGAACCGTTCCTGCAAGATTGCCTGCAGAGTCAAAAATCGGAGAGCTTGAGACAACAAAAGTGCCTCCAAGGTGGGCATCTTCAACTTCTTCAACATAGGGCTTTTTTGTGAGCATGGTCTTATGATGAGGACACTTCTCCCACGGCTCGTTTTTCCCGTGGAATACCTCATAACATTTTTTGCCGACGATTTCTTCTTCAGGTTTCCCGATTTTCGCTATCACAGCCTGGTTTACATGTCTTATATTGTAGTCTTTATCATTAAAATACAGCATGTCAGATATTGATTCAAATATGTTCTGGAGTTCAGACTGTGCAAGTGAAACCTCTTCAAAAAGCCTGGCGTTTTCTATTGCCGATGCTATATGGCTCGTAAATCCCATCAAAAAATGCAGGTCCTCATCTTTTATCTTCCTGTGGGTAAAAAGATTATCCACCCATATGAGTCCGATTGCCTTATCCCGCGTAATAAGCGGGACAACCCCGAATGCCTCGGTACCAAACTGCTGGATCAGGAGCGGATTCACTAATGGTTCGTTCCTGACATCCGGGACATTGATAGGTTTTTTCTCCCGGATGCATTTGGAAAGGATGCAGTCTTCATTAATATCTATAGTTAAATTATGGCTTATCCTGTCCAGATAAGAGTCTTTTCTAAAAGAACCACCCTCTATCTCGTCTATAATAGTCTCAAGGAATTTACCTTCAAGGGAAACCCATATCTTTCCGGCTTCCTCATGGTTTGCAGGGCGCACTCCCATTTCCCCCTTTAGTATGTTCTGTGACTCGTCAACAAGAAAAAGGATTGCCCTGTTAAACCCCAGACCGTCACTCATTGTAACTACCGTAAGCACCATTCTAAGCAGTCTGCCAAGCTCAAGGGTGCTCCTTACAACTGAATTTATAAAGAACAATCTTGACAATTCCTGGTTTCTTCTTATTAATTCTTTTTCAACTCTTTTTCTCTCTGATACGTCTCTGGAGATTCCGGTTATACCTGTAACATTGCCTGATGAATTAAGTATGGGAGACAGTGTCAGACTGACCTCTATCAGTTTCCCATCCTTTGTCTGTCTGTGTGTCTCTATGTTTCTTATTGTTTCTTTATGTTTTATTTTTTGCAGTGCTTTTTTCTCATCCTCTATTAGAGACTGAGGGACCATCGGGAGGAATTTGCCTAAAACCTCGTCTTCTGTGTAACCGTAAATCTTTTCAGCCCCTTTATTCCACGAAGTAATCAGTCCCTCTATGTCCGAGGTGATGATAGCGTCTGCAGAGTTATCTATGATGCTCTCAAGATATTCCTTTGTCTGTATAACCTCCCAGTAAAGCGACAGTATCGTTTTCTCCTTCTCCAGTTCTGTTTTATAAAGCCGTGCATTTTCAATTGCAATAGAGGATGCGGATGCAAAGGTGACCAGGAGTTCCATGTCGTCTTGAGTAAATGTTGTGACTCTTTGGTTGTCTTTTTTATCGTAAAGCCCTAATGTCCCGATAAGTCGTTCGCCGATTTTTAAGGGGACGCAGAGCACAGAGGTTGCCTCAATAACAGGGATGCGCAGGTTCTCCGGCATCTTGGAGACGTCGTCCACTAATAACGGCTCTCCTGCCTGGGCAACCCATCCGGCTATCCCGTAACCGAGTTTCAGGCTCATCGCCTGCTCTATTTCTTTCGGCAGGCCGTAAGATGCCTTTATGCGAACCTCTCCTTCCTCAATAAGTCTGAGTATGCAGCCCCTTGCATTAAAGAGTTTTGATACCTCCTCGCATATATATGGGAGAAGGGTATCAATGCTTAGGATTGATGTTATTGCCTTCCCTATCTCATTAATGGCATGCAATTCGTCAAAGCGTATTTTGGCGTTTTTGTTTAGTTGGGCATTCCTTATTGCAGAGCTGATATTGTGGGAGATTATTGTCAGGATGTTAATTTCGTCCTCGGTGTAAACATGGGGTTTCAGCGTCTGAAGTGTTATTACCCCTTCGGCTTTACCGTCTCTTAGAATCGGGACTGCAAGAATTGACAGAAAATCCTTTGCCTCGGCAGGATGGATATTATGGAATTGGGATTCTTTGCTTATATCCTCTACTGCTATTGGTTTAAGCTCCTGCGCTGCCAAGCCGATTATGCCCTCTCCTGACGGAAAGCAAGCCGCACCGGCAGACTCCTGTCTAAGCCCTTTTGCGGCTTCAAGACATATTATTTTTTTCTCAGGTCTTATAAGATAAACAGAGCAGGCATCTTTCTTAAGATTGTCTGCCGTAAGATGCGTAACCCTGTTGAGGATTTCTTTCAGGTCAAAAGTTGAGTTAACTATCTGGGCGACGTTTACTAAAATCTCTCCGAATGACTGCCTGTATTCAAGCCGTTCGCGGTTAATTGTTTCAAACATCTATAAATTCCTTTTTTCTGACGCCTTCTTGTAAAGAGAGAGATATTTTTTTGCTGACTGCCGCCATGAAAAGTCAGCAGACATGGCATTCTTCTTAATTTTTGACCAATGCTTTTTGTTTTTGAACAGCTCATTTGCTGTTTTGACGGCGTTAAGGAGCCCCTCTGACGAGTACCCGTCAAATAAAAATCCTGTGCCTGTACCCTTAGAAGGATTATATTGTTCAACTGTATCTGCAATCCCCCCTGTTTTTCTTCCAACAGGAATAGTGCCGTAACGCATGGCAATGAGTTGTCCCAGACCGCAGGGCTCGTATTTTGACGGCATTAAAAAGATGTCAGAGCCGGCATATATCTGGTGTGCAAGGTCATTATTAAAGCCTATGGTAACGGAAACCTGCCCTTTATATTTTTCATTGAAGCCTGAAAATATCCTGTGAAAAGGTTCATCCCCTTTGCCGAGGATTACTACCTGTGCGTCTTCACCGACAACCCCTTCCATAACATCTGCCACGAGGTCAAGCCCTTTTTGTGCTGAAAGCCGTGAGACCATTCCGATTAAAGGGACATTTTTCTGTGAAAATCCGCAAGCCTTTTGCAGGGATTTTTTGCAGGCAGCTTTTCCTGATAAATTGTCTAAACTGTAATTGGCAGGGATGAAGCTGTCTTTTTGCGGGTTCCACTCATTGTAATCAATGCCGTTGATAACACCGTAAAGTGCACTGCTTCTTTTCTTTAATACGCCATCAAGGCTAAAGCCGTACTCAGGGGTCAGGATTTCTCTGGCATAATTAGCGCTGACAGTGGTTATTATATCCGCAAACACGATACCGCCCTTTAGAAAGTTTATATTGCCGTAAAATTCTAATTCCTCCATGTTGAATAGCTCCCACCCAAGCCCCGTAACCGGCATCTCAGAAGGAGGGAACAGCCCCTGATAGCCGAGATTGTGTACCGTTATCAGCGTCGCAGTTTTTGGAAATTCATTTCTGTAGATGGTTTTAATATAGACAGGAATCAGCCCTGTCTGCCAGTCATTGCAGTGTATAACGTCAACTTTAATGCCCAATACTTTAAGGGCTTCAAGCACTCCCCTGCTGTAAAAGGTAAAACGCGAGGCATTATCAGG
>JACROO010000078.1 GCA_016214355.1 Nitrospirota bacterium
ATATCTATAGATATAGATTTGTTTGGGATGGTAATGGAACACCGTCTCCTGCTGCTGGGTTAGAAACCCAAAATACAACGAGTGGAACAGGAGGCGGACAACCTCATGAAAACAGGCCGCCATATTATGCATTGGCTTATATTATGAAATTATAAAAATACAAATGTTCTATGTTTCGTCATTCCCGCGAAAGCGGGAATCCAGAGACTTATACAAAATACTGGATTCCGCATCAAGTGCGGAATGACAGGAATACATAGACAGAGAACATTGATATTACAGGTATCAATAAAACAGTAAAAGAGGATTTTTTAGGAGGATTTGTTATGAAACACATACCGATAACATTATGTCTTGCATTTTTTATTTTAACTTTTTTATTAAACTCCAATGTCCTTGCAGCAGGGAGTGAGAATTTTGATATGCCTTTAAGTACAGTTGATAGCAGTGGCGGTGAAAGTGGTTCTGAAAGTTTTGATGTTAACACTTCAACTGGTCAATCAACCCCTATTGGTAAAAGCGAGAGTGAAAATTTTATAAACTATGCAGGGTTTCATACGCCTCAGTATGCCACAGCCTCAGGTGCAGGTTACAATATTCCCGGCGCACCATTATTTAGGGCGAGTTTATCGCTGAAAGTAAATTCTGAAACTCTTGGAACAAGCTGGCTGAAATATTACTACACCCGCAACAGACTCTCTCTTGTAAGCACATCAATTACAGGAATATCAGCAAACGGAGGCACTGCAACGGTTACAGGTATAGGGACAGTGAATGGAGTTCTCGGATGTTCCTTTACGGCAACGATAACTGATAGCAGTCCTGATGCTATAGGAATAGTGATTACACCAGGCGGCTCTTGCACAACTTCCTACAATGCACCTTCTCAGGCTATAGCCGTTGGGAATTATAGCGTGGTAGGAGAGTGATAAGTTAGAAGTTCAAAGTTAAAAGAGTGAAAATCTGAGATTAGCATTATATCCATTAATGCTTATATTGCGCGGATTGTAAGGATTACGGCAGACACGAGAAGGATTGATGCAATAACCACTGCCCTCCACCTTTTTCTTAAAGATGTATCCTGAGTCTTTTCAAGAAACGGTGCAAGGGTAATCAATAAAAACACAATAAGCGGAAGAATTGTTGTGCCGATGAACATCCATTTGCCGGGGAAGTATTTTACAAGCTCATAAAGCCATAGGAAATACCACTCGGGGCGCGGCTGATACGTCGCATTAAAATTTATCCTGCGCCCGATATCCGGAGGAAAAAGAAGCGCAAGCGCAAAAACAATCTCAATTGTGATAATAGTAACTATGAGGATTTCAAAAAGATAATCAGGATAAAATTTTTTGTCTTCGCACCTCATTGCCGTTACAGCCCTCCTGAAATTCCCTGCTGTCTTATCATATGAAAGTGCGCCCATAGAAAGACAAGTGAAATCAGGGGCAGCCAGAGGACATGAAAACTGTAAAACCTCAGCAGGGTAATGCCATTAACATCAAAACCGCCCCTTAATAAAATTAAGAGGTACTTCCCGATTAAAGGCACTGTGCCTGCCATAGAAGTGCCTACAACAGTTGCCCAGTACGCCTTTTGGTCCCATGGAAGCAGATACCCTGTAAAGCCAAAGCCTAATGTCAAAATCAAGAGAACTGAACCGGCAACCCAGTTCAGTTCGCGCGGTTTTTTATAAGAGCCTGTCACAAAGACTCTGAGCATATGAATAACTATGCATACAACCATAAGGTTTGCTGACCATTTATGGACTGCCCTTATAACCCCGCCGAAATAAACTTTATTGTCAATGAATTTTATACTCTGGTAAGCCTCTTTTTCAGAAGGGACATAATAAGTTGAAAGCATAAGTCCGGTGGAAAGAAGCAATAAAAAAAGTATAAAGGTTATTCCTCCAAAACAATAAAAATAGTTAACATTAGCAGGCAGGTCCCTCTCAAGGAAGGATTTATGGGGCTTCTTCAGGACAAAACGGCTGTCAAGATAGTCAAAGATTTTACCCATTTCAATTAGCTCACAGTTCACTATTAACTGTTCACAGTAAAAGGTTTTCTAATCGTGAACTGTCAACTGTGAGCAGTCAACTATATTATACCGTTACTCCTACAAACACTTTCCCCTCTCGTATTTCTACGGGAAGGCGGGTCAGTGATTCAGGCGGAGGCCCACCCGCGACATTCCCGGCTATATCGTATTTTCCTCCATGGCAGGGACAAAGAAACAGCTCTTTTCCCCTGTCCCAGTCCACTAAACAGCCAAGGTGAGAACAGACAGCCGAAAAAGCTGTCAGCCCTTCCGGCAAAACAGCCAAAAAAATCCTTGCCTCATTTTCACCGCTGTTATCAGTATAAGTGAGGGTAGTTTTTTTTACCCCTTTCCGAGGGGCATCGTCTGAATTAATGGCCGGGAAATATCTTGTTTGCATTTCTTTTACTTCCTTTGGATAGAGATGGATTGAAGAAGCAAGCATACCAAGACCCAGAATGCCAAAACTCCAATTTATAAATCTTTTAAGGAACTCACGCCTCAGCACTCTACAGGTTACCGGCTGTTGACCATTTCCCTCATTTCTTTGCCAACCTTGAAATACGGGACTTTCTTAGGCTGTACTTCTACAGACGCACCGGTCTTTGGATTCCTTGCCTTCCTGAATTTTCTATGCCGGAGCCTGAAATTGCCAAAGCCCCTTATTTCCACCTTGCCTCCCTGCGCAAGGGCATCCTTTATGCTCTCAAATATTGTCTCAAGCACAACCTCTGTCTGTTTTTTTGTAAGATTAAGGTCTTTGACCCTTTCTGCCATTTTCTCAATGAGAACTGACCTTGTCATAACAACCTCCTCCTTATTTAAGTTGAAAGTAGGAAATGGGAATTGCTTCTCACTTCTTACTTCTCATTTCTTACTTCTTTCACGGCGTCAGCATATACTTCAGCCTGACTGTCGGAAAGCCGTCTTTTATCAATTCTTTAGGAAAACCGCCTGTAATAATGTCTAAAAAACTAAATTTCTCTTTTTTAGTAACGACCCGCGGCTCTCCTTTTATTCCGCTGATTTTTCCTGCTAATTTAATGGCGTCTTCAAGGCTTCCCAATTCATCAACAAGACCAAGCTGTTTAGCATTTTTCCCTGTAAATATCCTGCCGTCAGCCAGTTTTTTAATCTCTTCAATTTTCATATTCCTGCCTTCAGCAACAGCCTTGATAAACTGCTCATGGACATCATCCAGAACAGCCTGAAGAATTGCCCTCTCTTCAGGCGGAATGGACTTAAAAACAGAGACTATATCTTTGTGCTTACCGCTCTTTATTACCTCTGTCTTTATGCCAATTTTATTCATAAGTCCTTCAAAGTTGGGCACCTCCATTATTACTCCGATAGAACCTGTAAGCGTTCCGGGGTTGGTGACTATCCTATCAGCAGGGCACGCAATGTAATAACCGCCGGAAGCTGCTACAGAGCCCATGGAGACGACTACTTTTTTCTTTGACTTTATTCTCTTTATTTCATCATATATCTCCTGAGCAGGGACAACCCCTCCTCCAGGGCTGTCAACACGTATGACAACAGCCTTAATTGCAGAGTCATCAGAGTATTCTTTTAACTCCTCAATTACGTCCCGGGAATCCATAATTACACCTTCAACCCTTACAAGTGCAATACGGTCGCCCATTGGAACCTTATGAGCGAGGGCTAATATAAGACTCAGGACTGCCGCGAATACTATAAGAAGAAAGAAAATGATTAGAATTTTTTTCATCTTAACTCCCTGCTATGTCTCCAGGCTGAGTTCTATTCTTTTTTGAGACGGATCAATTTTTCTTACCATCGCTGTCAGTTCATCCCCTATTTTATAAAGGTCTGAAACCTTTTTCTCCGTGCTTTTTTCAATCTCTAAAGAATATATCAAACCTTCAACCCCCTCTTCAAGTTCAACAAAGATACCTAAATCTGTTATCCTGACTATCCTTCCTTTGACATGACCGCCTGAGTTATATTTATGAGGGATATCTTCAATCCATGGATCATGGGTTATTTCTTTCAGTGCAAGAGCCATTCTCTCTTTCTCAGGGTCAATGCTTACAATTACTGCCTCAACCTCCTGCCCCTTTTTAAGAACCTCGGAGGGGTGCTTTACAGGCTTATTGCATGTGATGTCGGATATATGAAGCAGTGCATCAACGCCCTCATCTAAACTTATAAAGGCACCGAAGTCTGTAAAATTCCTTACCCGCCCCCTGATTTTCTGTCCAACGGTATATTTTTGGTTTATCAGCACCCAGGGATTCGGCTTCAACTGTTTTATGCTTAGTGATATTTTTTTCTCGGCAGAGACCACCTTAAGAACAATCGCTTCAACAACATCCCCTATGGAAAAATATTTTGACGGCTTTTTAATCTTTTCTGACCATTCAATCTCTGATATATGCACCAGTCCTTCTAAACCCTCCTCAAGCTCCATAAAAATCCCGTAATCAACAATGCTTATGACTTTTCCACTTATCTTTTTGCCGGGCGGGTACTTCCCCTCTGCAAGTGACCATGGATCGGCATTTTTCTGCTTATAGCCGAGAGTAACCCGTTCTGCCCCTTTGTCAAACTTAAGAACAATTACATCAATGGCATCTCCTATGCTGAATAATTCTCCGGGGTGGCTTATTCTCCCCCACGACATATCTGATATATGCAGCAAGCCGTCAACCCCTCCAATGTCAATAAACGCCCCGTAATCAGTAATATTTTTTACAACCCCTTTAACGATAGACCCTTCTGTAAGAGATAAAATGGTTCTCTTCTTTAGCTCTTCACGCTCATCCTCAAGCAAAAGCCTCCTTGAGACAATTACATTAGAACGTTTGTTATCTATCTTTATAATCTTGAAAGGAAATACCTGCCCTATAAGGTGGTCTGTATCATTTAAAACCTTCAGGTCTATCTGGGAGCCGGGGAGAAAGGCTTGTACTCCTGAGATGTTTACAGTCATTCCTCCTTTGACCTTTCCGATAATTTTCCCATCTACAGGGAATCCCCTCTGACAGGCATTTTCCAGATTTTCCCATGTCTTTATCTTTGCCGCCTTATCTTTAGACAGGGAAATAAAGCCGTCACGGGTGTCTTTACTCGTTACATAAACATCTATTTCTTTGCCCGGATATACAGCACTAAGCTCATCCTGTGAAAATTCGGTTAATGGGATGCAGCCCTCACATTTCTGGCCTATGTTTACAATAATACTATCCTGTTTTATCAGGATAATCTTCCCTTTAATGATTGCGCCTTCGTGCACCCTCATAAATGTATCTGCATAAAGTCTGTCTAAATCTTCCCTCTGCAATTCCATGTTTAACATTATATTACCTTTTGACAGAAATTTCTTTAAGTTTCTTAACAACCCCGTCTATAATCCATCTGGGGGTTGAGGCGCCTCCGGTAATACCTATCTTTTTTGCACCGTTAAACCAGTCTTCTTTTATTTCATCAGTGGTCTCTATAAAATATACTCTGGGACAAATCTCTGCCGAAAGCCGTGCAAGCTGTGCTGTATTGGCACTGTTTTTACCTCCAACCACCATCATGATGTCTACCTCTTTTGCCAAATCCTTTGTTTCTTCAAGCCGCTGTGACGTAGAATCACAGATAGTATTATAGACTTTTACCTCCTCTGCCTCACTGATAACATGGCAGACAATCTTTTTAAGTGCTTCAACCGGCTGGGTCGTCTGAACAATTATCCCGACCTTTTTTTTTAAGGGTGGTACAGTATCCTTATCGCATAAAACAATGGCGTCGTCCCCTGCAAAGCCAAGCAAAGCCTGAACCTCCGGATGCTCTTTGTCACCTACGATAAGTATCTGATAGCCTTCTTCTTTAAGCGTCTGCGCGCGTTTCTGGGCTTTTTTTACAAAAGGGCATGTGGCATCCACAATTTTATACCCTATTTTTGTTATCTCTTCATAAATTTCTTTTTTTGTATCCCTTGCAAGTTTGAAAGCAATATCTATAGCGCGCTTGACCCCAAAACAAAATCCAGCCTTTTTAGCCACTGTTATCTGCATATTGTTTTTTTAACTCTCCTATTGCATACATAATTCCCCGACTTATATTCCCGTATATGTCATCTCCTTCTGCGGGGAATACCATCGGTTTGCCGAACATAACCGACACCTTCGCCCTTCTGAGCCATCTGGCATTAAAAGGGAGGGCTTTATTTGAGCCTATAATAAGAGTTGGGATGATTACAGCCCTGCTGAGAGCCGCTATCATTCCAACGCCGCGCCCGCCTTTCAGCAGTTCTCCTGTCTCACTCCTCCTGCCCTCCGGGAATAAAACAATCACTTCTCCGTTTTTTAGCTTTCTCACAGCCTCTTTTATAGTTGACGGGAGTGTCTTTTCCCTGTCAACAGGAATGGCAAAGTGTTTTATATACCAGCCTAACAAAGGGATATTGAATAGTCCCCTTCTTGCCATAAAAGTTGCCCTTCTCGGCAGGGCAGCTCCTATTAAAGGAGGGTCTAAATAACTTACGTGATTTGATGCTATTATTACCCCTCCTTTAAATGGTATGTTCCCTTTTCCTTCTACATGAAAACCGCCATTAATACGGACAATAATCCTTATAATCAGTGTAGAAAAGCGATACGCTAAATCTGTTACATCCGGCAGATTATCTTTTAATTTACCTGCAGAAGTCAAGACGTCCTCAATGACGCCATTATTTTTGCAATGACCTCTTCCACTGTAAGATTGCTTGAATCTATATATACCATGTCGCCCGTCTTTTTTAGCGGAGCACTCTGCCTTGTAGAATCCCTGTTATCTCTTGCCGTTATGTCATTAATCGTATCTTTCAGCGACACCTCACCGCCTTTTTCTTTTAGTTCTTTATGCCGCCTCCTGCCTCTTTCCTCAAAACTGGCGTCAAGAAAAAACTTGTTCTCAGCTTCCGGAAAAATAACCGTACCAATGTCCCTTCCTTCAATAACTGTCTTACCCCTAAGCCCTATCTCTCTCTGTATTGTAAAAAGATAATCCCTTATAATGGGGATGACAGAGACCTTTGAGCTCAATTCGGATATTTCCGGAGTACGTATATCCGACGTAATATCAGTCCCGTTTGCCATAATCTTTTCACCGTCAAAAGTAATATTAATTTTACTGAGAGCTCCGATGAGGCTCTCTTTATCTTCTGTGTTTATATTGTCCTGCTTTATCTTCCATGCAACTGCCCTGTAAAGAGCGCCCGTATCAAGATATTTATAGCCGAGCCTCTTAGCAAGGAGTCTTGCTATGGTGCTTTTACCCGCCCCCGAGGGGCCGTCTATGGTAATTATGTCTTTCATCAGAAAATACCATTAGTTACAAAAAAAGGGAACAGTCTTTTAAGCCTTTACCGGATTCTTGTATTGCATAAGCTCTGCATCCAGCCGCTTCAACTCTTTTTTCAAATCCTTCATCCTGAGCTCTCTGTCAACAGCCATATCGTAAAACCTTTCAAGGTCCTTTACATGCTTTTTTAATTCTTCTTCAGAATGCATCAGCCTCTGCTGGACATTTTTAAGGTCTGTGATGTTAGTAATTATAAGAATAGAGTGGGAAACCACACCTTTTTCATCAAAAACCGGGTAGTGATTCACATACAGCCATTGCCCTGTTTCAGTCTTTACCTCCATCTTCGGCATTGACTCTCCTGTCTGAATATGGCTTGTACAATATTCCATTTGTCCCTTGTCCGCAGGGAAAAACTCATAGCACTTACGACCTAATATCTCTTTGATTGGCATCCCTGTAAACCTTGCAAAGCTCTTATTGCATCTCATGATGTTAAGTCCTTTATCCACAAGCGCTATAAGTTCCTCCGCATTGTCAAATGTCATTTCCCAGTCAATCTTTGCCTTTGCTATAGCATCCTCTATCTTTTTACGTTGAGTTATGTCATCTCCCGAACTAATAGTTGCAATTATATTGCCTGCTTCATCGTGCCACACTGTATTATGCCACGCAATAAGCCTCTCCTCGCCGTTTCTGGTCAAAATAGGGTTTTCATAATATTCAACCAGGTTAACTTTCCCGGTGATACATTGGTCAAAGACTGCCTTTACCCCATCTCTTATCCGCTCAGGGATAAAATTATCAAACCAGTTCTGACCGACAATCTCATCTTCGCTGTATCCTAATACCTCGCACCCTTTTCTATTTATAAGGCTGACCTGCTGGTCCGCATCAATAGCAATGATTATGACCCCCACAATATCAAGGTAATTCTGTGCCCTGTCCCTTTCTAATTGCAATTGATGTTTTGCTATATTCATCTCAATATTTGCCATTTCAATTTCTGTATTTGATTTTATCAGCTCTTCTCTTGTTATTTTTAATTTTCCAGTCATTCTATTGAATGATTCAGCCAATCTCCCGATTTCGTCATTCGTCCTGACGTGAACCTTATAGTTTAAGTCTCCCTTACCTACTGCCTCTGCGCCTTTTATAAAATTAAAGAGGGGCTTTGTTATTGTAGCAGTAAAAACAATAACTGCGCTGACCCCGAAAAGAAAAACAGCAATAACTATTCCCATAAACAGTAGAGCTATATCATTAACATATTCTCTGACATGTTTCTCGGACATGCCTACATGTACAGCACCTATTTCGCCTTTAAATATGGGCACAGCAATATCAAAGACCCTGTTTTTTTTAATGACAAGTGCTTTGATGCTTTGTGCCTGCCCAGCAGGGATGATATTCGCATTTTTCAGGTAATCAGGAAAGCCTTTATCAAATGTGTGTACTAAAACCTCACCTTCTGAATTCTGGATAAATATATATTCTATTTCAGGCAGCACACTCTTATGCAGATTGGCACGTTCCCGAAGGCTGAGTATGTCCTCTGAGAGCATTAAACCAATACTTTCTTCAGCCATATCATGAGCCATAACCTCTCCTTTTCTCAGGAGTTCTGCCCTCAGTTTTTCAACAACTGAAGTTTTGACAAAAAATATTACTGACAGTCCTAATAAGACTGCTAACCCCACAACTCCGATTAAAAACTTGGTTTTTAAGCTCATGCCTTATATATTATCTTTTTTTGCTCTCTGACTCTGCAACTGCACGCCTCATCTCCCTGATAGAGTTATACGCACTATCGTCCATCTCAACAAACTTTTCTATCATCATGCCCCTGAGAATTTTTTGCCCTTCGGGGTCTTTGTGTACATTCAGCAATATATCCTTTATCTTCAGCTTCAATTTTGTGTCCAAGCCTTTGCGCACTACAACAGGAGGTATTCCAAAAGGCTGGGATTTTTCAATTACCTTGGTTTTTGAAGTAATCTCAGGTGTATTATGAGCCAAATAGTCATAGATAAGGCTGTCTACCGCAGCGCCGTCTACTATCCTGTTGGCAACTGCTGCAACTGACCTGTCATGTGCTGAGGTAAAAATATATTTCTTGAAAAAAGACTCCGGCGTCTCACCCATCTTTATTAACATATAAGTAGGCACTAATTTGCCGGTATTAGACATGGGGTCAGCAAAGGCAAAGGTTTTTCCCTGCAAGCCTTTGAAATTTTTTACAGGGCTGTCTTTATGTACAATAAGGTATGAATAATACACAGTTTTGCCATTGACCTGCGGTGCGGCCAGAAGCTCTAAAACAGACTCATCATAACCATCAACATAGGGTCTTCCGCATACAAAAGCAACATCAATATCCTTAGCCTTTATTGCATTATTCACCTCTGCATAGGTGTTTTTATCTATAAGCTTTACAGTCCTTCCCAGCTTTTTTTCTATATAATCCAGAAGCTGTTTATAATAGACATAACCTGCCTTAGGCGTAATCATAGACCCCACAGCAATCCGGATTGGTTCTTCAGGTTTTGCATAAGAACTTGCGGCCCATGTAAGGGCTATTCCAATAAGCCCGATAATAAAGAGCTTTTTAAACATGTTAAACCTCCTTTTTATTTTTTTGTTATTTTGTTTGATGCAGGATTGCAGCAGCAGAGAAAGGTTAATGAAGGGGAATAAACTTTCTTCTTATGCCTAATCTTTTTAGAATTATGCACAAGTTTAATTTAGTGCAAAAACAAAACCTTGTCAAGAATATTCAACACTTAAATAAACTAATAATTAAACCTTTTGAAGCTTCTTTAACATCTCCATAAACCCCGGAAATGACGTGTTTACGCAGGCAGTATCCTCAACAATTGTCTCACCCTGAGCCGTAAGACCTGCTATTGCCAGCGCCATTGCA
>JACROO010000115.1 GCA_016214355.1 Nitrospirota bacterium
AAAAAATTCAATGCAAAAATATTTTCTTTATAAATCAAAAAGTTATATTATTGCGACGTGACCTTTCCCAAGATTACAGGATGCCTTGCACCGGTAGCATTTGGTATGTTCCCTCCCCTGCCTGATAATGTCTCATTTGCGAGGATCGCAAAACTCAGTGCCTCCTTTGCCTGATATGGAATCCCATATTCTCCAATCGGGATTAGTTTAATAGGTGAGAGCTCTCTCTTTAGAAGTCCTGTGAGATAGCTGTTTTTACATCCCCCTCCGCAGAGAATAACCTCAGAAATATTAACCCTCGGCAATACAATTTCTTGATATGCCATCTTTATTGATAAGGCTGTAAATTCTGTAAGGGTTCTGAGGATATCTTGAGGAGCCACTTTTAACTTCCCTTTCCTATCAGTATTCTTACGGATTATGCCCTGTACCATATCCCTTCCAAATGTTTCCCTGCCTGTTGATTTTGGGGGGACCTTCTTAAGAAACGGGTGTGAAAGCAATTCCTCAAGAAGAGAAGGCATAACTTTCCCCTTCTCTGCTATCCTGCCATTGATATCATAATGTGCCTTACCCTTTGTTAATAACCTTACTGCCTCATCAATAAGGCTCATCCCTGGTCCTGTATCAAAAGCCATAACATCCTGAATCTTCTCTTGGACTATTGTTAAATTGGCTATCCCTCCTATATTCTGTATAGCCTTCGCCTTGCCTTTCTCATGAAACAGGATATAATCAGCCAATGCAACAAGTGGCGCGCCCTGCCCTCCTGCTGCCATGTCCCTTGTCCTAAAGTCAGATACAACAGGTATCCCTGTGCGCTCAGCAATTACAGATGCCTCACCTATCTGAAGGGTTGACCCTGGCGCCCTCCCCTTGGGGGGTCTGTGATAGATTGTTTACCCATGGGAGGCAATAGCATCAATGCCCTCAGGTGTTAATCCTGCCTTTTTAATGCATGTATTTGCTGCCTTTGCAAATACCTCTCCAAGCTCAAAGTTGAGCCTGCAGACATCTTCTGTATACCCTGAAAAGGCTCCTGATATCTTTGCTCTCAGGACGTTATGGAATGGATGGTGATAGTGCTCTAAAAGTTTAATCTTCTGCCTTTTATCTTTATCCTTTATGTTTACAATAACTGCATCTATGCCGTCATGGGAAGTACCGGACATAAGACCGAGAATAAGGCGTGAGGATTTTTGATAAACCTTGAAAAGACGCTTCACCTATTAAAGCAATTCCCTGTTTACTGTTATCTTCATCTGTCGTTTAAGCCCTTCAATGTATGCCTTTATATCTAATCCACTCTCCCCTATTAATCGGTGCATTTTATTAAGAACCATCTCGTTCTTCAGTGCGCTTTCGTATTCCTTAGGTGTCACACGGTATAGCTTAAGAGCCCTCAGATATACATCTCTACCGAATACCCCGTTTCTATGGAATAATGGATTGCTAACTATTGCCTCTTGCAACTCTTTATCGGTTACCCTTATCCCTATATCCTCAGCGGCAATTATGAGAACCTCTCTATCAATAAGGTCATTAATTACTTTCTCTTTAAGATTAAGCCTCTTTATGTCTCCCTCGTTCTTGAAGATTTCCCTGTAGTAGCGTTCCACATTATCATGGACCCTCCAGTATTCCTGTTGTGCTATTTTTTTGTTTTTCACCTGCGCAACAATTTTATTTGATGGATTTTCCTTGGGCCCTATCCCCCAGAAGACAAAAGTGATTATAATCATAATGGTTACTGCGGAAAGCAGAAACACGGTGAAGAACTTATGACTACGCATTAACTTAAGCATGGAATAATATAGCCTAAGGGAAATATAAAATACAACTTTGACTGATTCAGAAATACCATATATAATCTAACCATGCTGGATATACTAAGAGCCCTGCCCGTGACCTTTATCCCTCTTTTTGTTGCCGTAGATATATTTGCTGTGCTTCCGATATTCATATCAGTTACCAGTGAAACAGAAGAACTCGAGAGAAAGGCAATTATCAGACACTCTGTAATCACTGCCCTTGTAGTAAGCCTCGCCTTTGTTGCAGTTGGTGAAGTGGTCTTTAGGATTCTCGGGATTACTGTTAATGACTTTAAAATAGCAGGCGGGAGCGTCCTTCTTATTATAGCTGTGCTTGAACTAATAAGATACAGCGGTGAGCGCAGGAGGATTGAGGATACAGCATCAGTTGGTATAGTTCCTATGGGGGTTCCTCTTATAGTCGGTCCTGCGGTCTTAACCACTTTAATAGTCCTTATAGACCATTATGGGATTATACCTACTGTTATATCACTTGTACTAAATTTAGTTATAGTATGGATTTCTCTTGTAGGAGCACAAAGGATAGTTAAGATAATTGGTAAAAACGGTATTATTGCAATATCAAAGGTAATGGCAATTCTCCTTGCCTCTATTGCTGTGATGATGATTCGTCTTGGGGTAGAGGGAATTATTAAATAAGATGGAACTTGTTGATGACGAATACTGTTTTGTCTGCGGGCACAAAAACCCGATTGGGTTGAAACTTGATTTTTTCTTTAATTTTAAAACCATAAAGACAGAATTTGTTTCAAAGAAAGAGTATCAGGGATATTTAAATATAGTCCACGGCGGGATTATAACAATACTGCTTGATGAAGCAATGGTAAAACTCGCTATAGCTATGAATATGCCTTCGGTTACTGCACAGATGGAGATTCGGCTGAGAAAACCTCTTAATGTAGGGCAAAAAATAATTGTTGAGGCGGAAATTTTAAAAGATACAAAAAAAATCTTAGAGGCATACGCAAAGGCTCAGACAGATGATAATGTTCTGATTGCTGAGGCAAAGGGGAAACTGGTGAAGGTTTAATGTTGAAAAGATTAATTTGCAGCGGGACAAGGATAAGGCAAAACCTTAGAAATTTTATTTCTAACGGGGTAAATATTAAGTACTCATTAGATACCAAATGTGTTGGATTTTAATCTGTTATCCTTGTATACTAAATAGTAGCAAAAGGGAAAGGTTAGTACCGAGGGAGCAATATACGGAGGTATGGTAAGGTGTATAGAAAGATATTTCCATTAATTATGGCTTTGTTTATTATTTCTGCCTGTTCTTCCAATAAAGCTACAGTAAAAAATACCAATATTTTTGATGCTGAGGCATATCTGAAGCAGGCGAATGAAAAAATAGAAAAG
>JACROO010000079.1:0-3583 GCA_016214355.1 Nitrospirota bacterium
AAAGGCACTGTGCCTTTCTATGAGCCCGGGCTTGAAGAATTGGTTCAGAGGAACATTAAGGCAGGGCGTCTTCATTTTACAAAAAATATTGCTGATGCAGTTAATTCTTCGCTTGCAATATTTATAGCAGTCGGCACACCTCCACTGGGAGACGGCTCAGCAGATATGAGATATGTTGACGATGTTGCACGGGAAATAACTAAACACATAAATAACTATAAAGTCATTGTAACAAAAAGCACAGTACCTGTTGGAACAGGAGAAAAGCTAAAACAAATTGTTTCAAAAAATTTAAGAGAGAATGTGGATTTTGATAT
The DNA here is from genome assembly GCA_016214355.1 of Nitrospirota bacterium. Taxonomy (GTDB): domain Bacteria; phylum Nitrospirota; class Thermodesulfovibrionia; order UBA6902; family DSMQ01; genus JACROO01. The sequence continues at coordinate 318 of JACROO010000079.1, forward strand.
TGTCTCAAATCCAGAATTCTTAAGAGAAGGTGCAGGCATAGAAGATTTTATGAGGCCTAACAGGGTGGTAATTGGTGCCTCAAGCGCTCAGGCAGTGGCAATAATGAAAGACCTTTACAGGCCACTTTATTTGATAGAAACTCCTTTTATCATCACAGATGTTAAGACCGCAGAGTTGATAAAATATGCGTCAAACGCATTTTTGGCAACCAAGGTTTCTTTTATCAATGAACTCTCGAGTCTTTGTGAGGCAGTTGGTGCAGATGTTCAGGTGGTTGCAAAGGCAATGGGGCTTGACCATAGAATAGGGCCAAAATTTTTGCACGCAGGCCCCGGGTATGGAGGCTCATGTTTTCCAAAAGATATACGCCATGCAGGGCCAGGTTACGGAGGCTCGTGCCTTCCAAAAGATATACGCGCTCTTATTAACATAGCTAAAGAAAAGGACGTTAAACTTGAAATAGTAAAGGCAGTGGGGAACGCTAATGAAAGACAGAAAGAAAGAATGCTAAGAAAGATTAAGGATGCAATAGGGGCACTAAAGGGCAAGACGATTTGCATCTTGGGGCTTTCCTTTAAGCCAAATACTAATGATACAAGGGAATCGCCGTCGCTTTATATTATTGATAAGCTTTTAAATCAAGGCGCAAAAATAAGGGCGTATGACCCCGCTGCAATAGAAGATGCTAAGAAGGTTTTCCCTAAGGTGGCATACTGCAAGGATTCTTATGATGCGGCAAAAGGAGCCGATGCCATATTAATAGTTACAGAGTGGAATCAGTTCAGAAGCTTAGATCTCAACAAGATAAAGAGTCTTGCTAAAGGCACATTTTTCTTCGATCTAAGGAACATATACGAACCGAATAAGGTGAAAAAAATTGGCTTTAACTATTATTCTGTAGGAAGACCGTAACTAAAATTTTTCTGCAATCTATTGACAAAAAGTTTTTTCTCTGATAAACTTTTAAGGTTTTTTCCAGTACAAAAGTTCATGGAATAAATTTAATAAAAATACCATTTGTAAATACAAATAAAAATGGTGTAGCAATGGATTACACTATGGAAAAGTTCTGAGGGTAATCTTAACTTTAAATTAATAGAGGAGGATAGGTGCCAACAATAGCGCAGCTTGTTAGTAAGGGTAGAGAGAAGGTCTTTAGTCATACAAAAAGCCCCGCGCTAATGTTGTGTCCCCAGAAAAGAGGGGTATGTACCAGGGTCTATACAACTACTCCTAAAAAACCTAACTCAGCATTAAGAAAAGTTGCAAGGATTAGACTGACTAATGGGATGGAAGTTACTGCATATATTCCGGGCGTTGGACATAATCTGCAGGAACATTCGATTGTTCTCATAAGGGGCGGGAGGGTTAAGGATCTGCCGGGTGTTAGATACCATATCATAAGGGGTACCCTTGATACACTTGGCGTTGCTGACCGCCGTCGTAGCAGGTCAAAGTACGGCGCCAAGAGGCCTAAATAATAATTTTAAGGTAAGAGAGATATGCCAAGAAGAAAAGTAATAGCTAAAAGAGATGTATTGCCAGACCCGATATACAACAGCAAACTTGTAGGCAAGTTTGTTAATGCGATAATGAGGTGCGGGAAAAAGAGCGTAGCGGAAAGTGTATGCTATGATGCGCTTGATATTATAAAGTCAAAGACAGGCAGCGATCCGCTTAAGGTGTTTAAGACCGCCATAGATAATGTGAAACCTGCTATAGAGGTAAAACCAAGACGTGTTGGAGGCGCTACATATCAGATTCCGATGGATGTCAGACCTCAGAGAAGAATAGCGCTTGCCTTCAGATGGATTATGGATTTTTCAAAAAAAAGGCCAGAAAAGACAATGAGCGAGAAGCTGGCCGCTGAGCTTCTGGATGCTGCTAATAATAAAGGCACATCTATTAAGAAGAAAGAGGATACCCACAAGATGGCAGAGGCAAACAAGGCTTTTGCACATTATAGATGGTAAAGAGAAAATACAGTGGACAAAATATCTTTAGAACTGACAAGAAATACAGGAATTATGGCTCATATAGATGCAGGGAAAACCACGACCACCGAACGTATTCTCTACTATACAGGAGTAACATATAAGATGGGCGAGGTTCACGATGGAACTGCTGTGATGGACTGGATGCCTCAGGAGCAGGAAAGGGGTATTACTATTACATCGGCTACAACAACATGTTTCTGGAAAGGGCGCAGAATCAATATTATTGATACACCTGGGCATGTTGACTTTACCATCGAGGTTGAAAGGTCTTTGAGGGTGTTAGATGGGGCAGTCGCTGTTTTCGATGCCGTTGCAGGTGTTGAGCCACAATCAGAGACGGTCTGGAGACAGTCCAAGAATCGCATTTATGAATAAGATGGATAAAGTGGGAGCAGACTTTTTTATGAGTGTTAACTCTATGATTGAGCGTCTTGATGCAAACCCAGTACTTGTCCAGATACCCATAGGGAAGGAAGACGCATTTAGGGGTTCTATTGACCTCATAAATATGAAGGCATATTACTTTGATAGTGAAACACTTGAAGGAAAATATGTGGAAGGCGATATCCCATCGGATTTTCTTCCACAGGCACTTGAATCCAGAGAGAAGATGCTTGAGGTACTTGCTGATTTTGATGAGATAATAATGGAGAAGTATCTTTCGGGGGAAGAGGTAGGAGTTGAAGAAATAAAAAGGGCGATTAGAAGGGGTACGATAGAACTTAGGATTACCCCAGTTGTCTGTGGGTCTGTTTTCAAAAATAAGGGCGTGCAGCTTCTTCTTGATGCCATTGTTGATTATCTGCCAAGTCCTCTTGACATCCCTCCTGTGAGAGGGATAGAACCTGATACGGGGAAGGAAACCATAAGAAGGTCCTCTAATGAGGAACCTTTTTCAGCCCTTGTTTTTAAGATAATGACAGACCCATATGTTGGACAATTATCGTTTCTTAGGGTTTACTCAGGAATAATGTCTACAGGCTCTTATGTGTACAATTCAACAAAGGATACCAAGGAGCGCATAGGCAGACTTCTGAAGATGCATGCAAATAAGAGGGAAGATATAAAAGAAGTTCATGCAGGGGATATTGCTGCTGCTGTAGGATTAAAAAGCACCCTTACAGGCGATACATTATGTGACGAAGAGCATCCTATAATACTTGAATCTATAGAGTTTCCTGAACCAGTTGTATCAGTCGCTATTGAACCAAAGACAAAGGCGGACCAGGAGAAACACTCTATTTCTCTTGGAAAACTTACACAGGAGG
>JACROO010000079.1:3614-5541 GCA_016214355.1 Nitrospirota bacterium
GAAATTATAGTAGATCGTCTTATGAGAGAATTAAATGTAGTCGCTAATGTTGGTAAACCACAGGTTGCATACAGAGAGACGGTAAAGAAAAAGACAGAGGCAGAGGGTAAATATGTAAGACAGTCGGGTGGACATGGTCAATATGGACATGTCTATATTGAACTTGAGCCATTAGAGCACGGTAAGGGTTTTGAGTTTGTAAATAAGGTTGTAGGTGGAACAATTCCCAGAGAGTATATCCCTGCGGTTGAGAAGGGCGTAAAAGAGGCGATTGAAAATGGTGTACTTGCAGGCTATCCAGTGGTGGATGTAAAAGTTACCTTAGTTGACGGCTCATATCATGATGTGGACTCTTCAGAAATGGCGTTTAAGATAGCAAGTTCAATGGCATTTAAAGGGGCTGTTAAAAAGGCTAATCCTGTACTTCTTGAACCTATTATGAATATAGAGGTGGTAACCCCCGAGGAATATATGGGCGATGTTATCGGGGATTTAAATTCCAGAAGGGGGAAGATACAGACTATAGGGCAGAGAGGGAAGACACAGATAATTTCAGCGCAAGTCCCATTGTCAGAGATGTTTAATTATGCAACAGACATGAGGTCAAAGACACAAGGACGTGCTACTTATACAATGCAATTTTCACACTATGATGAAGTTCCGCGAGGAATTTCCGAGGAAATAATAACGAAGGTCAAAGGGGAATAACGGCAGTGAACAGTGAATAGTGAAAAAACTAAATACTATTCACTAAATACTAACGACTATTCGTTTAAACAAAGGAGGTTAAGGTGGCGAAGGCAAGATTTCAGAGGGTAAAGCCTCATGTAAATGTAGGGACGATAGGGCATGTAGATCATGGGAAGACGACATTGACATCAGCGATAACGAAGTATTTATCATTAAAGGGTAAGGCAACGTTTCGGGCATATGACTCAATAGACAATGCACCTGAGGAGAAGGCGAGGGGGATAACGATAGCGACAGCACATGTGGAGTATGAGACAGATGCGAGGCATTATGCGCATGTAGACTGTCCTGGGCATGCTGATTATATAAAGAACATGATAACAGGAGCGGCACAGATGGACGGAGCGATATTGGTGGTATCAGCGGCAGACGGACCGATGCCGCAGACGAGGGAGCACATATTATTGGCGAGGCAGGTAGGGGTGCCGTATATAGTAGTATTTTTGAATAAGGTAGACATGGTAGATGACCCTGAATTGATAGACTTAGTGGAGATGGAGGTAAGGGAGTTATTAAGCAAGTATGGATTTCCTGGGGATAAGATACCCATAGTAAAGGGGTCTGCGTTAAAGGCAATGGAGACAGAGAGCAAGGATATGGGAGCGGAGGAGTTCAAGAGCATAGAGGAATTACTGAAGGCGGTAGATGAGTATATACCTACACCGCAGAGGGAAATAGACAAGCCATTTTTAATGCCTGTAGAGGATGTATTCACTATTTCAGGCAGGGGGACGGTAGTGACAGGCAGGGTAGAGAGGGGGATAATAAAGGTAGGGGAAGAGGCAGAGATAGTAGGTATAAAGGAGACGCGAAAGACGGTAGCGACAGGTGTAGAGATGTTCAGGAAGCTATTAGATGAAGGAAGGGCAGGAGACAACATAGGAGTATTATTAAGGGGGATAGGCAAGGAAGATGTAGAGAGGGGTATGGTGTTAGCGAAGCCTGGGAGTATAACGCCTCACAGGAAGTTTAAGGGGGAGGCATATATATTGACGAAGGAAGAGGGTGGTAGGCATACGCCGTTTTTCAATGGATACAGGCCGCAGTTTTATTTCAGGACAACAGATGTTACTGGGGTAGCGCAATTACCTGAGGGAATGGAGATGGTGATGCCTGGGGATAATGTGAGTATAACGGTTGAGTTAATAACGCCGATAGCAATGGAGAAGGAATTAAG
>JACROO010000119.1 GCA_016214355.1 Nitrospirota bacterium
TGCGGGATATTTGGCTACCAACGACAAGGCGGTTATCGATGCTTCAAGCGAGGTTGGCGAATACATCGCTCAAATATTTATCGGGTTAATGACCCGCAAACTCGGTGAGGATAAATTCACCGTGGAAAGAATAAGGAGGAGTGAGGAACTATGAAAGTTACCAAGGGCTTAAAGAAGGTCTATAAAGGGCTTAGCTGGTATAACCGCAGGAAGTTAATTGAGGCCAACCGTTCTTTCGGAAAGAAGAAACCTAAGAAGAAATAATGTGGTTTTTGACAGCTCTGTCAATCATCGGTGTCGTCCTTAACATCAGGAAAGACCGGAGAGGTTTTCTGCTTTGGATGCTGACGAATACCGGGTGGGCAGTCGTTGATTTCAGGCACGGGCTTTATGCGCAGGGAGTATTGTTTACGATCTATTTTGTTTTAAGTTTTTGGGGATGGATACGCTGGAAAAAATAAAAAGAACATTCATGGCAGAAGAACGCATAGATATTAGGGATTTAAGAGACGGCAAATTCCTTTGGGTAGGCAAGCCTGTCCTTGAGTTTATAAGCAAGAGGATAGGATCAACCGCAGTAACGGTGTATGTCTGGCTTTGTTATTACGCCAATGTAAGGGGGCAGGATTGTTTTCCTTCGGTGACTACTTTAGCCCGGCATTGCGCGGTAAGCAGGCGCACTATCATCCGCATGCTTAAGAGCCTAGAACAGATTAAGGTTATCTGCATTGACCGGACAAAGGGAAGGTCTAATATTTACACGCTTCTTAATGCGGAGTTATCCACAGAGGCAACTGGTGACATAGGTGTCACTAGTGACACCAAGGGCACTACACCAGTATCCCCCGTGTCACCGGTAGTAGTGACACCGGGGGCACCGGAACAATATAGAAGTAAACAATATTTACTTAACAATACGCAAAATGGTCTTTTAGACCTGTGGAAAACCCCTAAAAATCTGCCTTATACTAAGCCTACAGATGAGTGCGTAAAGCAATTGGAGGCTTGCTGTGCGGAGTTGCTTGAGGATGTTAACCTTTACAGCTTCATGTTTAGCTATCAGATGGATAAAGGCTATCCGCCTGATCCGGGGTTGATGATCAGGCTATGCAAAGACTTTAAGAAAGATAAAAAGGATATTAAAAAACCTGCGGAGTGGTTTAAGAATGGTCTTGAGATGGAGGCAAAGCAGCTTGTTTAATGGGTCCTTCCAGAGGGGGCTGGCAGCGCGGGTCGGGCGAGGCGCGGGCAGCCAGTGATACAAAATTTTAAAAAGGGATGTCGTGGTCGCAAAAGGGTATTTTAGGGTAAGAATTTATTCAGCGTAGATAAAATTAAGCCTTTGTAGATGATAGAGTTACGCAGAAAAACGAAAGGAGTTTTGTATGCCAAAGATTAACGTCAAGCCAGACATTTGCGACATCAAGGTGTCCGATATAAAGCCGGCGCCTTATAACCCAAGAGAGATTTCCGAGGAAGCGCTTTTAGGTTTAAGGCATTCTCTTGAGAAGTTTGGTTTGGTGGATCTGTTAGTTATAAATAAGCGCACCATGCATATCATTTCCGGGCATCAGCGCTATAAGATACTTCAGGCTGATAACGCTGAGACCGTCACCGCAATCATGGTTGACCTTGATGAGGCCTCTGAAATGGCTATGAACGTGACTTTAAACTCCCAGCAGATTGTCGGCGCTTGGACAGCCGCTTTAATTCCGGTCCTTGAAAAACTCAGGAAAAATATGCCTGATGATTATCTTAATCTTCGGCTCAAAGAACTACGGGAGGAGGTTTCCGAGCTTGAGATAGAGAATCTGGGAACTGGCAAAACTCTGCCTGATGATATCCCCGAGCCTCCCGAAGAAGCAATTACCAAAAAAGGAGACCTCTGGCTATTAGGCGAGCATAAGCTTCTCTGCGGAGATTCTACCAAAGATGAAGATGTGGCGCGCCTGATGAATGGAGAAAAAGCCAGCCTCTTTGCTACGGATCCGCCGTACTGTGTTGACTATACCGGAGCCGGCAGGCCTACAGGAGGACATGACTGGTCAGATGTTTATCATGAGGTGGATATTCCCGATGCCAGGGAATTCATGAAAAAGTTTTATACAGTCGGCCTTAAGCATATCAAAGAAAACACGGCACTTTATCTTTGGCATGCTTCAAGGCGCAGATCCATGATTGAGGGAATTTGCGATGAACTGGGTATTCTGATTCATCAGCAGATTGTCTGGGTCAAGCCTTGCGCAATATTAACCTATTCGTTCTATTCATGGCGGCATGAGCCTTGCCTTTTAATGTGGGTCAAAGGTAAAAAACCTTTCTATAAACCAAAAGATAAGTCTATCGGTACGGTCTGGACAATTGATTTATTAAGAACCGGGGATCCGGCTAATCCCGAATATTACAGCGATATCTGGGAGTTGGACTGGGAAGGCAAGAAACGCAATCCGGGCATTTTGCATCCTACAGTAAAACCCACCGAAGTTTTCGCAATACCTATGCGCGTGCATACCGCAGTAGGCGAGATTTGTTTTGAGCCTTTTTGCGGATCAGGCTCGCAGATCATCGCTGCCGAAAGATTAAACCGTAGATGCTATGCTTTAGAACTTGAGCCGATATTCTGCGATGTGACAGTGCGCAGATGGGAAGAGTTTACCGGCAAGAAAGCGCAACTGGAAGGAAGAGTATGACCGAGCAGAAACAAAACCTTGCTGAGATCGCCCGCAAGAAACGCCACCTGCATTTGATTGAAAAGCTTCAAGGCGGAAAATCCCTTACCAAGCAGGAGATTACTGAGCTTGAAGAATTTGAGGCAGAGCCTTTAGCGCCTACTATTGTCAAGACCATGGAAGAGGTAGCCAAGGTTATGGATGTAACCTGCCGGACCGTGCAGCGCTGGAAGCAGGACGGTATGCCCTCAACCAAAGACGGCTTCTATGATTTAGAAGAAATAAAAAGCTGGCATGTGCTCAGGAACCAGAAATACAAAGACCAGGACGGCAAGGCTTATTGGGATGAGAAAATACAGCAGTATAAAGCAGAGCTGTTAAAGATAGAGCTTAAAAAAGCAACCAGCGAACTCATTCCTTTTAGCGAACACACCTCAATTCTTAAGAATCAAATCAGAGGAATCAAAATGGGATTCTTAAGGCTTCCGCACTATATCGCGCCCAAGCTATACCAGCAGGAACCAAAGCTCATCTGCGAAATTTTAGATAATGAAATAAGGGCAATTATCAGTCAATTTGCCGGAGTGCCTTATGCCGATAAAGATCGCAAAGAAAGCGCTTGAGACCATTAAGCCTTATGTTCGCAGTGAATGGGCCTTGCCTGATAAGGTAACGGTTAGCGTTTGGGCGGATAAGTATCGGCGCTTAGATACTAAAACTTCAGCTGAGCCAGGCCAGTGGTCAACAGCCAGGACTCCTTATTTAAAAGGCATTATGGATGCGTTCACTGATCCTTTTGTGGATGAGATAACTGTAATGTCAGCAAGCCAAGTCGGTAAGACTGAAGCTATGTTGAATATGCTCGGCTATATCATTGATCAGGATCCCGGGCCTACGCTTATGGTCCTGCCTAGAGCTGATGACGCCAAGAGTATTTCTTATAATAGGATTAAACCTATGATTGAGGGCTCAGCTATTTTAGAAAGATACATCCCGCAGAATTCAGATGATATAACTAAATTAGAATATCACTTTGACCGGATGGTTCTTTATTTTGCCGGGTCAAACTCGCCAGCAGATTTAGCCTCAAGGCCTATAAGGTATTTATTTTTAGATGAGGTGGATAAATACCCAAGGTTTTCCGGTCGCGAGGCAGACCCGATAAAGCTTGCGCAGGAGAGGCAGAAAACTTTCTGGAATAAAAAGACAGTGAAAGTTTCAACGCCTACTACAAGAGAAGGGTATATCTTCAGGGAGTATGAAAAATCCGATCAAGAGCGTTTTTATGTACCCTGTCCGCACTGCGGGAAAATGCAGGTATTAATCTTTGGGCAAATTAAATGGCCGAAAGAAGAAGCGTCAGCTGAGCGGATTAAAAACGAACGCCTTGCCTGGTATGAATGTGTGCATTGTAATAAACGCATAGAAGACAGTCAAAAACCCAGGATGATGCAAAGCGGCGAGTGGATTGCCGATAAAAAAGAACCGAATAAAAACAGGGGGTTTTGGATCAGCTCTTTATATTCGCCTTGGCTGTCCTTTAGCGACATCGCGGCAGAGTTTTTGAAATCAAAGGATTACATAGAATTACTGATGAACTTTGTCAACTCTTGGCTGGCTGAAGTCTGGGAGGAAAATATCGGGAAAACTAAGCCGGAAGAATTATTAACTTTAGTACTTCCAAATCCAAGAGGAATTGTGCCGGATGGAGCAAGGGTTTTGACTGCCGGAGTAGATGTGCAGAAGGATCATTTTTATTTAAGTATCCGCGGCTGGGGTCTGCATCAGGAATCATGGTTGATTTTGGCCACGAGAGTTGAGGAGTGGGATGATGTTATAGAAATTCTATTTAAAACTTATTACCCCTCTGAGACCGCAGGTGTAGAACCTTTTGGAGTAAGGCTTACTTGTATTGATACCGGATATCGTACTGATGAAGTTTATGAAGTGGCCCGGCTTTGGCGCGATATTGCGCGCCCTATTAAAGGGCAAAGCTACATAAGCGGGGTGCCTTTTAGGGTCTCAAGCATTGATAAGTATCCTGCCACAGGACAAACCATTCCTGGAGGTCTTTTGTTATGGCATATCGACACCAGTTATTTTAAAGATAAAATCAGCCGGTTGGTAAAAAATACTAAACTTGATTCACCCGGAGGCTGGCATCTGCACAAGGATCCATCTGATGAATATTTGAAGCAGTTTTGCGGGGAGCATAAGATTATCATCCGGGATAAAAAAACAGGGCGCGCCAGGGAAGAATGGCGCACGGTTTCTGTACATGCGCAGAGTCATTTCTTTGATACGGAGTGTTACTCAATAGCAGCGGCAGAGATGATTCGGGTATTTGCTATGCAGGAGGACGGCAGAAGAATTTATCCTAAACAGGATACTGAAAGCCTGCAGCACGGTATTACTAAGAACTGGCTTCCCAGGCGTCCGAATTGGATAAAAAGATAATGACCAAATGGATAAACGCAAAAGGCTGGCTGAAAGGATACGTCTCAGAGAAAAAGTCTGGTATAAACAATGACGTACTAAACAAAGAAACAGAAACAAAGGCGACTGTTGTGCGTTTAATCTTAAGATGCCCTAGATGCAGGTCATTAAAGTTAAAATGCTACGGCGCAGACCGGCCGGTTCTATATTACAAATGCAATGAGTGCGGCTGGAAATTTAAAGTCCTGGAAGTAGACAGGTAAAAACTATTTTCAGCCACGCTGAACCGTTTCCTTGACTCAGGATATACAAATGATATAAAGTTTAATTGAACAGGCAGTTAGAAATAATTTAGGGGGGACGCTTCCTAAATTAATGAAGCGGCAGTTAAGGTGCCTTAACCATCTTACTGCCGCTTTCTTTTTTTTAGCGAAGGAATTATTGGAAGAAAGGGTTAGCAATGATTTTAGAAATTTTAAAAGCATTAAAAGATGCAGTAGGGCTCAAAAATATTGCGGGAACGCAAATCAATCCCGCTAAGGAAGACGGTAATTTAGCTCTTATTAAAGCAAGAACCGATAATTTAGATATTGCTTTATCAGAGATAAAAACCGGAACAGACAGAATATCTGCAAGTCCATCTACCGAAACCACCCTTAATGCTCTATTGGTAGTTCTCCAACATTTAATCAATTCTCCTTTAGGCAGGTTAGCTATCGACAGCGCTGGAAGATTAAGAATCCTAATTGATGCGGAGGGAACAGCTACTCCTGTTTCTCAATCAGGAGTTTGGAATCTTGGTAATTTCCCGGTTGATCAGAGATGGGAAATGATACAGCGGGCGAATATAGAATATAACGAATGTCAAAGAAGCAAATTTACTTTCGCTTAATCAGAATATGTATTCAGAGGAATAAAATATGCCGTTTAATCATAATTTAAAGCAAGGAATTGATTTACCGATATGGCAATGGCTGAGATTCTTACCTACAGCAAATGCCGCCGGCGCTTGTCAAGTCAACGATAAAAGAGGGGCTGACAGGTATATTTATTTTCTTTTTAGCATCTCTTCTTTTTGGCGGTATGACACGATAACCGACGCCTGGATACAGTTAGCCTCTCCAGGTGCTTTAGGCGGATCAGGAACCTGGGGCGCAGGAACTTGCATGGTATTTGATCCTTCGCAAGGATCGGCCGGAAGGATCTGGCTTTTAAACGGATATACAACGCAATGCGGATTTGGATATTACGATATTGCCGCTAATACCTGGACTTCGCGGTCTGTAACTAATCTACCGGCAGTCTGGGGGACTGACGGGGCGATGAGTCATACCTGCGCCAGCTACAATGCTGCAGGGAACGACGATTATATTTACCTGATAGGCAATAGTGCGACACCCTTTTACAGATATTCGATTTCCGGCAATTCATGGTCAGCCATGGCAAATGCCTTAACCGGAGCGGCCGGCGCCGGCTGCGGAATCCATTGGATACAAGGCACTGACCCCGATAAGCTTTTTGTAATAAGAGGCGGCGCTAATTCAGCGGTATACCGGTATTCAATAGGAACGCCGGGGTGGACAACATTAACCTATAATCCCAATTCGGAAACTTTCACGACCGGCACAGTATCTGCTTATGACTCTACCAATGGCAGAATTTGGATACAAAAAGACGCTACGCATAGGCTTTATTATTACGATTTAGCAACGGATAAAATGATGAATGCCGGCGCAATCCCTTATACATCAGGCACGGCAGTAGCAGGCGACAGATTAAGCTATGTTAAAACAGCTGACGGAGCGCAGTATCTTTACTACACAAGGGCATCAGGCACGGAACTCTGGAGAACTTTAATTTTTTACTAAGGACAGGGATGGACACGCTAAGAATACAGAACGGACAGACTGAGCGGATCAGGGCGTTTATTTTTGATAATGACGGCAATGCCGTTGCCGGGCTAAGCAGTGTTTTCTTAAAAATATACAGAAAGTCGGACGGGCAATTCTATACAGGTTCAGCGTGGCAATTCGGATCCGCAGCAATTGTTATGGTTGAAGAGGATGTAGTAAATAAACCCGGCTGGTATTATTACGATTTTGATACGTCGGGGTTAAGTGATGATATTTATTATATGGAAGTCAGCTGTGTTTCAGCGATGGCAGGTTATCTGGCAGCCGGAGAATTAAAAGTGGGCGGCTATGTAGACAATATAGACGTAGCAGCATCAACGATTAAAGCCAAGACAGATAATTTACCGGCTGATCCTGCAAGCGAAACCGGTGTATTGGCAAAAGAGAGCGGAATGCCTACACCCTATGATGTAGGTCCTTAAAATTAGAGGTTATTTATGTCGGTAGAAAGAGAAAATGCGGTAATTAATAATCAGATAATCTTGAGGAATAATTTTAGATTTTCCCAGACCTCCGATTTGTTTGATCCTTATGCTGTATCAAAGGTAGAGATTTTAGACAGCGATGGGTCTGGCGTTCTTCAAACTTTTACCGGTATTGAAATAATTAAGGACAGCACGGGCAAATACCATGTAGTTGCAGCCGCAATAACTATCGCAAAAACTATATATGATAAGTGGTATTTTACTCCTGCTCCGGGCGCTGTAGAAATTACAAAACCGTTAATAATGCTATTGCGGCTAGGTTATCCGGAGGCGCAGTTGCTGCTTATAGCATTAACGGACGCAACATTCAGTATATTCCGCTTAGTGAGTTGAAGGAGATGCGTAAAGAATTACAGGCTCAAGTTTCAGCTGGAAAAGGCGGGGCAAGAACATTTGTATCTTTTAAGAATCCGCAATGAAAAATAAAGACACTAACAAAATTACTTTTTCGGAACGCCTCGACAGCTTGATCGGTTTTTTCTCGCCAAGATTATCTTTGCAGCGAAAACTCTACCGTCTGGCCTTAAGGCAGTTCTCAAGCTACCGCGGAGCAGACAGATCCCGTCTGCGCGATTCATGGATCCCGGGAAGAGGATCTGCTGATTCGGATTTATTATTTGAGCTTCCGACTTTGCGCGAAAGAAGCCGTGACCTAAACCGCAACGACGCGCACGCATCCGGGATTACTTCAACTATTGTTACTAATGTTATCGGCACAGGCATTAGGCCTCAAAGCCGTATTGACCGAGACGGTTTAAATATTACTGAAGAAGCAGCAGATCTCTTTCAGAAAAAAGCAGAACGCGCCTGGCAGAAATGGATTCCTTTTGCGGATGCCGGAGAGCGTATGGATTTCTACGAAATCCAGCAGTTAGTTGAGCGGCAGATTCTAGAAAACGGCGAAGTTTTAATTATTCCTCTGATGGTCGATACTCCCAGCAGACCTTACATGCTCGCTCTAGAAATTGTCGAGGCAGACAGATTAGCCACACCTTACGATTTAATGCAAAACAAAAATATAAGAAGCGGTGTTGAGATTGGAGAGCGCGGCGAGCCGGTTGCTTATTACATTAGGAAGTCTCATCCCGGAGATGTCTATTTTAACTACAGGGCGCTTGATTCTAGTTACTACATCCGCTATCCGGCTAAGAATGAATTAGGTAGACCGAATGTCCTGCATCTTTACTGGCTGAAACGCCCGGGTCAGACCCGAGGCGAGCCGTTCTTTGCGCCAATCTTAACTTACTTTAAAGATTTGTCAGATTATATGGAAGCTGAACTTGTGGCAGCGCGCGTGGCTGCCTGTTTTGCTGCCTTTGTAAAAAAGACAGACCCGATAAATGCTGCTTTTGGCAGGGCAGATTCAACTAATGCTGCAAATCAGAAGATAGAAGCCTTGGAGCCGGGAATGATTGAATACTTGGCACCAGGGGAAGAGATTTCGCAGTTGAGTCCGAACCGTCCTGGAGGAACGTTTGAGCCGTTTGTAGAGAGGATCCTTAGGGCAATATCTGCAGGCCTGAATCTTCCTTATGAAGTGGTGGCAAAAGATTTCAGCAAATCCAGTTATTCCAGCGCCCGGGCTGCGCTCTTAGAAGCACGCAGGTTCTTTAAAGCGCGTCAGGAATGGCTGTCAAAAAGATTATGCCAGCCGGTATACGAGATGTTCTTGGAAGAAGCGTATTTATTAGGGGAGCTGCCGATACAAAACTTTTATGATAACCGGCTTGACTTAACCCGTGCCCGCTGGATTGCTCCCGGCTGGGGCTGGGTGGATCCCACAAAAGAAGTTGAGGCCTCTCGCAGTTCAGTAGACGGCAATCTTTCCACTTTGGCTGATGAGTGTGCAGCACTCGGCAAAGACTGGGAAGAGGTCATGGAGCAGAAGGCGCGCGAGGAAAAGAAGCGCAAAGAATTGGGTTTAGAAGACAAGCCGTTAGTTAAGAAAACCGATCCAAATAAGGAGAAAGACGAAAGTGGCAAAACCGTTCAAGAAGAAGCAGGGGTTAAGCAATAAGGAAGAGGGTCTTAAGAATAAACGCTGCCTGATTCTTACTTCAAATGATTTTCCGATTAAGGTTACAGTCGTGCCAAAGGGCATGTTAGTTAAGCCTCAAGAGTTAATTATTGATATACAGCAAAAATAAGAAAAGTAGCGTTGTATGCAGGATGCATTAAAACATAAAAACACTTTTCGGGCAGATGTAGCAAGAGGCATCCGTGACGGTAAAGGCGGCATTGATAAGAAAACCGGCATCATCTATGGTTTTGCAGTGATCACCAAGGGCGAAGCGCGCGGCCACGGCTTGGAGATTGACGAGACTACTTTGGATCAGGCAGTTGAGCTGGGAGCAAAGTCAAGTATCGGCCTAAAATCACGTTTCGGTCATCCCAATATGAGCAATTCTGCAGTCGGCACATTCTTAGGCAGGGCAAAGAATTTCAGAAAAGAAATCGGAGTAGTGCGCGCCGACCTTTATTTTGACAAGACTGCCTACAATACTCCAAACGGAGATTTAGCAGGCTATGTTTTGGATTTAGCCGAAAGCGACCCCGATGCCTTCGGCTCATCCATCGTCTTTGACGGAGAGCCCGAATACCGGCTCAATGAAGACGGCACGCGCAAAAAGGATCCGGCTACCGGCAAGGATCTTTTGCCTTTAGCGCGTATTACAAAGCTATGGGCAGTAGATGTGGTGGATGACCCTGCAGCCAACAACGGAATGTTCGGCGCATTCTTTTCTGAGACGGTTAAGCCTTCGGCTGAGATGACTGTCTTTTTAGATAAATTTTTATCAAATCCGGAAGCAGTAGAAAAGACAATTGCGTTTTTAGAGCGTTATTCACTAACCAAGGAGGAGGTGACAAAAATGGAATTAAAGGATTTGACTTTGGAAATACTTAAAAAAGAAAGGTCTGACCTTACAGCCGGTTTAAGCGGCGAAGGGTTAAATCAGGAAAGAGAGCGCATTATCAGCCTCTTAGATACTGCCAAGGCCTTCCCGGGAACAGAGGCGCTTGTTTATGAGGCAGCAAAAAACGGCGATACCTCGGCAGTTCTCTTAGAAAAACTAAAGCAGGTGCGCTTGGGGGATTTAAAGACAAAATCCCCGGCTTCAGCAGGACCGGGGCAGGATCCGGCTCAAGGCGCAGCTAAGACTCACCTTGAAAGGGCAAGGGAATATCAGAAGCAGTTCGGTGGCACAATCACCGAGGCATTAAGGGTAACCGCAGAAAAAAGGAAACAGTAACCATAAGGAGGGCTAATCATGTCACAGTTTAATATCGGCTCAAAGGCTTTTATCGCAGGGGAAAACCTTGAGGCATTCCGCAGGGTAAAGCTTTCCGCTGGAAGTGGAACACAAGTTGAATATGCAGATGCAGGCGAGGCCTTTATCGGCTTTACCGCGGCCAAGGCTCTATCCGGTGAAATGGTATCAGTGGATTTAAAGACCAGCGGCAGAACATTTAAAGTCGTGGCAGCCGGTGCCATAACCGTAGGAGGGAGTTTCTACGGAGCAGTTGACGGAAAGGTGAGTGCTACTGTAAGCGGCTCAATTCAGGGCGTGGTGCTTGAGGCCTCGGCTTCAGACGGCGAAATCGTAGAAGGGTTGTTATCGTAAATTAACTATTTTTAATAACAGGAGGAAATCAAATGGGAGTTGAATATCAGGGTACTAGGGCAGTTCCGCGCTTAGAACTGGGAGTAGCAGCTTTGGAATTTATCCAGCAGCAGGACGAGTTTATCGGCACGCGGGTTTTGCCGATATTCCAGACTAAGAAGAAAGCCTCGATTTTTCCGGCAATCACTAGGGAAAGCATTACCCGCGATGCAGATACCAAACGCGCGCCCCGCGGCAATTACAACCGGGACGGTTTTCAGGCAAAGGATAAGCAGTATAACTGCGAGGAGTATGGTCTTGAGGGTCCTTTAGATGACGGCGAGCGCAATATGTATGCCTCGGATTTTGATGCAGAGCTCACCACCGTGCAGATTGTCACGCGCCGTGTCCTGCAGGCGCAGGAAAAGCGTATTGTGGCGCAGGTTTTTAACACTGGTGTTTTTACGGGAGCTGCGCTTTTTACCGATAATTCAGCCGCGCCTTGGGATAACGCAGCAACAGATGTTGTAGCACAGGTGCGCGCTGCCAGAGAGAAGGTGCGCTCAAATTCCGGCATTGACCCTCAGAACTTGATCTGCAGCAAGGCAAACATTGACCGGCTGCTCTTAAATACCGGCATCAAAGATGCAATTAAGTACGTGGCCCGTCTTACCGAGGCAGAAATCTTAAATGCCCTGGCAGACATCTTGGGTGTCAAGAATATCATCGTCGGCAAGGCTATTTACAACAGCGCAAAAGAAGGCAAGACCTTTATCAGCGCTGATGTTTGGAGCGATGACTTTGCCATGGTGGCAGTGATTGGAGCCAGCGAGCGGCTTTCGGATCCGAGCATGGGCAGGACTTTCCTCTGGACTCAGGATTCTCCTGAGAATGCCACGGTTGAGCAGTACCGTGACGATGCGGCAAGAAGCGATATCTTCCGGGTCAGGCAGCACGTGGATGAGATTGTCATTGATCCTTATTTTGCGCATCTAATGAAGGTCGATGCTTAAAAGTAGTTTTTAAGCAGACATAAAATCAGGGAGGCCCTTTAAAAGGCCTCCCTGATATAAAAGAGGACTAATCATGACCTTCAAGAGCCAGCTAAAGGGAGATGCTCTTAACTGTCTCCTCAATACAAATGAATTTGCCGAAAACATCACTTATATTCCCGCCGGAGGCTCTAGCCGGCTTATCAAGGCCCTTGTTAACCGGGGGCAGATCAAGCCAAGCAGGGAAGACAGCCTGCGCACCCTCCAAAATCAGGCAGAGCTTTTTGTTTTAAACGACGAAGCTTCCGGAATATCCTTAATCAGTAAAAAAGACGACAAGATTATTTTAATTGACATTGAAGGCGACACCAAAGAATGCCGTATTGCTGAGGTTTTAAATAAAGACGATGCTCTCTGGCATTTGCTGGCGGAGTGGTAATAATGAGCGATTTTATAGACGTAAAAATTGATAAGGAAAAATTAGACCGGGCAATAAGGATTATCCCGCAGGCATTAAAGTTTGAACTTGGGGATGCCTTTGATCATGTCGGAAGGAGTTTCCTTGGCGCCTTTAGAAAAGAAAGGCTTCAGGGCCCGCCGGGAGTTTACGGAGACGGTCAATACGGCCTTTACGGGACATTCAGAAGGGCAAGTTTGGTATCGAAGACAATTGAGGGGATGGGGCTGGAGATATTTTCGGAGTCAAAGGTTTCCAAAAGGCATGAGTTCGGAGAGAGAGTCTTGCCGGCTCAATCAGCTTTGGCTGTGCCGATAAAGGCGTTTAGCTTTAATCAAGCAGAGATGTATACCGCAGGCCACCGCTTAAAGAAAAAATATAAATATCCTGCAGAACTCAAGAAAACCTTTGTGATTACTTCAAGAGGGAAATCGTATTTAGTGAAATGGATCACCGGCAGACTTAGATTTTTATACGTGTTTAAGCCTTACGTAGATGTCCGGGCGCGTTTGGAGTTTTATCATACTTGGGATGAGATGCAGGGTAAGATTTTTACTTACATTAATCAGGCAGTGGATAAGGCTTTGGCCAAGGTTTAAATATGGAAACCATCCGGGAAAGAATTTTAGCTAATATTAAAACCACCCTGGAGGGAATTACTCAAGGCAATGGCTATAACTTTGATTTCGCGTCTCAAACCGTGCAGCGCTGGTCAATGCACGGGAACACCCCTGTAGATATCCCGATGATTATCATAACACCAGGCGATGAGTTGGAAGAGCCGTCAGTGCATCCGTTTTCAGAATGCACTTTGAGTATTTTTTTAAGCGTCTTTTATATCAATGACAAAAATGATGCTGTACCGACGGATACCTACTTAAACCGCCTGCAGGGAGATATAAAAAAAGTAGTGCTGCTTGATCACACAAGAGGAGGCGAGGCTATAGATACGGATATTGTTTCCACGTCCCCTTTTGTCACCACAGAAGGCCAGCACTATGCAGGTTTAGTTATAGAGTTAAAAGTCAAATACCGGCATTTAAGGAATGACCCGACAAGGAGGTAATAAATATGAGTAAGTTATCGAGGATTAGGCAGTTGGTGGCAAGACCCGAGGTGCAGGAAGGCGTGGCAGAGAGTTTAAATTCTGCCGATGCAGGATTCTTAGTTGACTATATCCCCAAGGTAAGTTTTGAGCCGGAGATGTACCAGCGGGATCCGGTAAGGGAATCTTTGACTAAAATCGGCAAGATCAGCGGCAAGCGTATTGCCGGGTTTGATTTCAACATGAAATTAAGAGGTTCGGGCTCAATTTCAACGATGCTTAAAGAAGCCCCTTTGATTAAAGCCTGCGGCCACGAAATCAATGTTTTAAAGAAGATCTCAATCGGTGCGGTATCAGGCGGGCCTTTTAAGCACGGCGAGACAATTACCGGAGGAACTTCTGAGGCGCAAGGCAGAGTAGTTGTTGATACTCCTAACGGCATAACTACTCTTTATTACGTTGCAATAAGCGGAGTAATTGAGAATAGCGAAACCATCACCGGGCAGATTTCCGGCGCAAGCGCGCAGACTGCATCAGTCGTTTCCAATGCCGGCCATGAAATAAAGCCTGTCTCTAAAAATGCGCCTTCTTTAACCATGGCCTCTTATGAGGACGGAGTGAGAAAACTCTTAAGGGGCTGTCGCGGCTCTTTAAAGTTTAACCTTAAGCTGGGCTCGCCTATCGGTATGGATTTTAAGTTTATGGGCGTTGATGCGGGGGTGATTGATGCTGCAATACTGGAAGGTGTTGACTATGGCACAACCGAAGAGCCGGTTGTTTTGGGAGCGAATTTTTCTATTGAGGGAGTTTCGCTTAATGTAGGTTCAATTGACATCGACATCGTCAATAAACTCTCTCCCAGAGACAAAATCGACGACCCCAGCGGCATTCTTTCTTACATGATCACTGACCGCCAGCCTGCAGGCAATATGGATCCTGAGATGTGCTCTGTTGCCGAGCATGATTTTCACGGTAAGTGGTTAAATAACTCAAAGATGCCTTTTGATTTTTCCTACGGAACAGCCGACGGAAATAAGTTTCGCTTCTATGCTTCGGCAATTCAATACACGAAAGTCGAGGATGCGGATAAAGAAGGTATACAAATCGCTCAGGTAGCCTTTGATTTAACCGGATCATTCGCGCCCGGAGACGATGAGTATTGTATCTTATGTCTTTAACTTTTAAACCAAAAGGAGGACTCTATGTTTACAGGAATTGATATTAACTCAACCCGGAAATTTATCTCAAAGCTCGACCCTGACCAGAATAACCCGACGGTGTTTCATATCGGCATACTTGATCCGGTCTTACGCGCAGAGGTTGACGATGAAAGCTCAACTTATGAGTTAAGTTCCCGCAACCCCAATGACAAAGCCAAGGTGCGACTTAACTGGAATAAGCGTCAGATTACCGCCATAAAGTTCGGGCTTAAAGGTTTGGAAAACTTTCTTGATCCGCAAACCAATAAGCCGGTTGATTTAAGTTTTGACACCATTCAATATGCAGGCAAAATGCGCCAGGCTGTGCCTGACCGGATCATTGCCATGTTCTCCAATGAACTGCGTCAGGAACTGGCAGAAGCGGTCCTTAATGAGTCAAAGCTTTCGGAGGAAGAACGAAAAAACTGATCCTGGCAGTTCACGTAAGCGAATTTACCGTGAATTGCCGCGGATGTCTGGAAGGGAAAAAGAAGCTTTGCGAATTTGAGGTTTCGGGACAGGAAGCCTGGAAGTTTGAAGGCAAGGAATATAAAGGATGCCCTTTTGAGCAGGTTGCCAGTTTATCAGCAAATTTTTTAAGGGCATACAATTTTTATAAGAACGGGTTTCTGCCGAATGAAGGCAGTTGGCTTGAGCAGCCGGCAAAGTTTATTGAGGCAGTGGAAGTAATCGAAAACGAGCTTGCGGAAATAAAACAAGAGCAAGTCAGAAAGCAAAGGAATGCCTACAAATAGGGAAGTTTCCATAATCATGCGGTTAAAAGACGAGGTGACAAAACAGCTTCAAGGCGTAGAAGCCGGCCTGCAAAAGTTTGCCAACTCAACCCATAAGCTGGGGCTTAATATGCGCCAGGTAGGCAGGGAGATTTCGCAGGTTGGTCAGACTTTAGCTTTTATGGGCGCAGCCATAACCGGCCCTTTGGCTTTGGCCTTTAAATCCTCGGAGAAATACTCGCTTTCCGTCTCAAACGAGCTTAAGCGTTTGGATAATGCCTTTATTGCTTTGCGCTTGAGCATCGCGGAGGCATTAGTACCGGTAGTCCACAACTTGGCCAACGTCTTTGGCAATTTATTAAATGCCTGGAATAGTATTCCTGCGGCAACCCAGCAGATGATTATTCAGGGAATAGCTATCACCGGTATTTTCTTAACCTTAGGCGGTGTTACTGTAGCACTAATCGGCCGCTTGGTGAGGGTAGGCGGGATAATCTTAGATTTAGTGAGCAAGTTTGCCTTGTTTGCACTGGCTAACCCATGGCTGGTAGGAATTATCGCGGTAGTTGCCGGTTTAATTATTATCTTTCTTAAGTTTAGAGATGTGGCTGTGCCGGTCCTTAATGCAGTTGAAATCGGCGCGGAGATGGTCTACATCGGTTTTGTAAAACTCATCAAATATCTATTGGTGGGGTTTGACCAGTTGTGTTTGGGCTTGCATAAATTCTACGAGCTTCTTGGCAAGATCCCGGGCAAACTAGGCGAGCCTTACAGAGAGGCTTCGGAAAATATCCAGAAATTCAGGGAGAACCTAGAGGGCCTGATCAAGGCTTCGGATACCGAGATAGACAAGGTAGGCAGTAAGATCTCGGATATTTTAGCCACCGGCGAGGGAAGCCTAGTTAAGGGTTATGACAAGGCGCGCGCTGCTATCGGCAACTTTATCAATTCGCTTAAAAATTTAGGCAAGGATGTAAAAATAAATGAGGTTGCGCAGTCGTTTGACGCCATAAAATCTATAGGTGAAGGTACAGCCAGATCTTTGGGGTCTAGTTTTAAGCATTTCTTTAGCGATGCCTTCCGCGGCCAGATTGATGATGCCAAAGACTATTTTGCTGAATTCGGCAACATGATGCTGGATGTCTTGGCTGAGGTTTTGGCAAAAATACTTTTGATTAAAACTATAGGTGCAGTATTCCCGGGGATGATTTCGTTTTTCCACCAGGGCGGTATGGTTTATCACTCAGGGGGTCTGATTAGGCCTATATATGCGCATCAGGGTTTTTTGCTTGATGAGGTGCCGATAATTGCCCAGTCCGGAGAAGGCGTTGTTTCCCGCAGGGGCATGTCAGCCTTAGGCGTAAATAATCTGCGGAAGCTTAACCGCGGAGAAAGTGTCGGCGAGGGCAGCCAAATCTTTAATGTTTACATTAATGCCAACGACGCGAAATCTTTCCGGGACATGCTGGTGCAGCATCCGGATATCTTTGAGAATGCAATTATCGATGCCTTAAACAAGAATAAACCTATAAGAAGCGCAATCCGCAACCGTATATGAGTACTGAAATTTTAACCTTTACTCCGGCATTCGGCTTGAAAGAGGATATTGAGTTCTCAACGCTGATTTTTCAGGCAGACTCAGGCAGGGAAAAACGCCGGTCTAAATGGTCAAAGCCGATACGTACTCTCGACACTTGGCTTGAGAATGAAAATGATGCGGCAGTAAATTTAATCTGGGAATTCTTTAAAGCGCGTAAGGGCAAGTTCGATACTTTTTGGGTAAAGTTCCCGACGAGCTTTAAGGTTACAGGTGAGGCGGTCGGAGCAGGCGATGGAGAGCAGACAGTTTTTAATCTGGATTTTTTTCCGGTTGATACTGCAGCAGCTAAGGTCTACTTAAACGGCATCTTGCAGGTATCCGGTTATACAATTAGCAATGATCTTACAAATGAAATTGCCAAGATAACTTTTAGCATGGCTCCGGGTGAGGGTGTTGTAATTACAGCAGATTATGAATACTACATCCAGGTGCGCTTTGATGATGACAAGCTCTCGCGGGAGCTTGTGCAGTATAAGCTGTATAACACCACTTTAAAATTTAAAGAGGTGCTTTGGAATATTTATCAGGCGCCCTAAAAAACAATGCAGGATTTGACGGTTCAATATAAAGACGAAGCGCAGAAACAGGAAAACCGGCCTATTGAGCTGTATGATTTTTATTTAGGCTCGCAAGGATCCTGCGATGCCAATACGTTTTATTTTTGCACGGACAATAAAAGGTGCCAGTTCTGGAATTTAGACGGAGTCTTACAGTATTACATTCCGCTGGGAATAAAGCGCTCGGCTGTACCGGCAAGCAACCAGTTAGAGATTGAGGCAGTGTCAGGCGAGTTTGACAATGTGGACCGGGCATGGAGCAATTGGCTGAACACGATTGATCTAAGAGGCAGGCGGGTAGTTATTAGAAAGGTTTTTCTCGACCTGCTTACAGACCAGACGCATGCCAAGGTGATGTTTGACGGTATTGTTAATGCAGTTGCCGAGCTTACCGAGATCAGTATCAAGATTGAATGCAAATCAAAACTTAAGTCCTTGGCAGTGGAGACCGGCCGGATGCAGCAGCTTTACTGTAATTATATCTTCGGAGACGAGTTCTGCCAGTTTAATGTGGCAGCTACGAGAATAAACGGTCAGACAGCGGATGCAGGTTCAGCTACAGGGTTTGTTATCGATGCGGCAAGAAGCGAGGCTGATGACTTTTGGAATGACGGCGTGATTCAGTTTACCTCAGGTGCTAATAACGGCCTCAAGCGCAAGGTAGTGGATTTCATTGCTGCCGAATACAAGCTTATTTTAGATTATGCTTTACCGCAGGCACCAGCTGCAGGGGACACTTATTCAGTTGAGAAGGGATGCGATAAGTCTTTTGATGTCTGCAAAAATAGGCACAATAACCATGCAAATTTCGGCGGTTTTAAACACATTCCGCAACTGATAAATCCGATTAGCAAGGAAGAATGAAAAAGCTAGACAATGAACTCTTAAATAAACTGGTAGGCATTAAATGGCTTGAGGATGGCAGGGACTTTAATGGCACAGACTGCGTGGGCCTGATGCAGCTTTATTTTAACGCCAAAGGAGTTAAGGGAATTGCGCCTAAAATCAGCGAGGTTGAGCAAAGCAAGCAGGATGAAATCCTCAAAAAAGTTATTGAGACTAACACCATTGTAAGTAAAGACGATCTTCAGACAGAGGATGTTTTAGTTTTTAAGATTAATGATGAACTGCATGTAGGGCTTTATTTAGGCTACGGCAGGATGCTGCATGCGCGTAAAGACGGCAAGTCTAGGATTTCCCGGCTCACGCCCTCCTGGGAAAAATACTTTTTATTTGGGATTAGAGAAAAAGACGGACAAATCTATATCCCGCCTGCAGGCCCGCCGGCTGCTATTGCTGTTGCTCTGGTAATTGCAGATTACGCTGCTGCCTCATTTATCGCCGGAGGCTTAATTTCCTTATCCTTAACGACTATAGGCTGTCTTATCGGAACGGCCATGATCGGCTATTCGATAGGCTTGGCGATTCAAGCGCGTCAGCAGTCGCAATCAGGCGGATCATCGGCATCGCCCCGCTATCAGTTCGGCGAACTTCAGACTACCTCAAGCAATCAATATCCGGTGCCTGTGCTTTACGGAGAGGCGCGCTTAGCCGGGAATATTGTGTTTCAAAATCCGGTGATGGGTGGGGAGCAGATAGATTTATTAATCGTTCTTTGTCAGGGCGAAATTGAAAGTATCACCGACGTGCGCTTAAACGGCGAGCCGATTGGGAGTTTCCCGGGGTGTTCTTGTCATGAATTCTTGGGTACGCCGACACAGAATGTGGAGGATGTCTCCGGTCTTGATTTAGACGGCATCCAGTACCGTAACACCGCCATGCTGCACGTGCATCTTGAGACTTCAGATAAGTTAAAAGGCGGCAGGCCGAATATTACCTGTATCTGCAGAGGAAGAAAAGTTTCAACCTGGACAGGCGCAAACTGGACAACATTAAAGGCATACTCAGATAATCCTTCAGCTTGTATCCGCGATTATCTTTTAATGAAACTGCAGATAGGCGGGTGCGGATATTTAGGAGGCGACATCGATGATCTGCCATTTGCTGAAGTTTATGACTTTTGTCAGGAATTGGTTTCGGACGGTATCGGAGGTCAGGAGCCGAGATATACGGTTTCCTTCTGCATAGACCAAAAGCGCACGGCCTCGGATAACTTAAGCGAGATGCTGGTGGGCTTTGCAGGGGCGCTTATTAGGAGCGGTTCAAAACTAAAGCTGATTGTCGCCAAGTCGCAGGCAGCAGTGGCATCATTTGATGAAGACGATATCCGGGACTTAAGGATTATTCAAAAAGGCTTGGATCAGAAGATTAACCGTTTCGGCATTGAATACTTTGACCCCACACAGGATGATGCGCGCATTTTAGCTTGGGGAGCAGAGGATAAGGTGGATCAGGATGAGCGCGGTTTAGTTGAGCAGACCCTAACTATTCCCTCAATTAATAGGAAGACGCAGGCCTCAAGGTTAAGCAACCAGTATTTTTATGAGCTGAAGCTTTGTCCTTTGTCAGTTGAGTTTACTACTTCATTAAATGCCGTAGGCCAAGAGATAGGCGATGTGATTGAGGTCACGCATTCGCTCATGGGCTGGACGAATAAACAGTTTATCATCCAGCGCATTGAGGAGGATGAAAAGGATGTCTATAAAATCACCGCGCAAGAATACAATTCATCTATTTACAATGATCGGCATGGAGCGACTATCGAGACATTTGATTACGGCACTCCCGCAAACCCCTATGCCGCGGTTACAGATGTAGGCAATCTCGTTATCTCAGAAAGCGATTATTATCTGCATAAAGATGGTACCGTGGGTTCTGATATCTTAGTTTCATTCGACGCTCCGGCAGATGATTCCCGCGTGTTTTTAAGTCATTATCAAATTGAACTCAAAAAGGGTTCAGGAGATTATAACGTTATAGGAACCACGAATAATACTAATTTTACGATCTATGGGGTGGAGGATGAGCAGACTTATTATGTAAAAGTCAGAACCGTCTCAGTAAATGGAATTATATCAGATGGGACAGTTTCTTTATCTTTAACGGTGCTCGGAAAACTTTCCCCTCCGGCAAATGTAAGTAATTTTGGTTATACCTTCACAAGTGAAATCGTATTTAAATGGGACAGGAATACGGAGAAAGACCTGGCAGGATATGAGATAAGGTTGGAGGATGCAGATTGGGGAGTGCAAAACAGTAACCTCATATATAACGGATTAAGCAATAAATTCACCATTGTTTCTCCCTCATCCAGGACGCCGGGGACTTACTATATCAGGGCTTTTGATACTTCCGGGAATTATTCTGCAGCTTCACAAAGTGTTACGCCTACCAACGCCGCGCCGGGAGCCCCTGTCATTTCCGTTCTGCAGTGGTTTGGTTTCGCTAAGATAGAATGGTCGGACGTCTCAGATGCTGATCTTAAATATTACTCAGTCTACAAATCGAACACAAACGCATGGGCCGGAGAGGAAATATTAGCCTACAAGACCCCCGGCACTGCAGTAATTGTTCAGGGAAATGCTCCTGTAGACGCCGTAGCCGACAGTGTAGGCGCTACGGGCATGACAGATGCAACACTGATAGGTAAGGGCGTAAATTATTTTGTCGGAGATATAATCACTCAAACGAGCGGTACGCATAAAGGGCAATTTGCTACAGTTACCGCATTTAATAGCTCTACGGGAGAAGTATCTGTAGCCTCTTGGCCATCAGGGACCCCGGATGAAGGCGACCAATTTGTGCTTAAGGATCGGGCTTATTATAAAGTTAGAGCTGTAGACAGTTTTGGTCCCGGAGCAGACTCTTCCGCAGTCACAATAGATTTTACTCCCTTAGCAGAATCTGAGATCAGCGATGAAGTAATAACTGCCAGGAAATTGATAGTCGGTGAGTTGATAACATTATCAGCACAGATTAAGGATCTTGTAGTTACAAATGCCAAAATTCTTAGTCTCGATGGCAGTAAAATCACGGCTGAATCCATAACGCTTTCAAAACTAGCGGCCGATGCCATCCCCCCTAAAACATATTATCAAGATAACGAACCCGCGACAGGGATGAATGAGGGAGATTATTGGATTGATACAAATGACAGCAATAAACTTTATGTCTATCAGAGTTCGGCGTGGGTAGTAATATCACAAAGTGGAGGCGGAGGCGGTGTAACTACATTTAGGCAATCTTCTTGTCCAACAGCTACATCCGCAGGAGATCTATGGATAGATAGTGATGATAGTAAATTATATAGAGCAACGAATGCCGGTGACGATGAGGTAAAAGCCGGAGAATGGGTTCTGATAGACGCTGCCGTAGCAACGGGATGGGCGCACGGCTCTGATATAACCAAGATTGACGGCGGAAAGATTTATACGGATTCTATTGACGCTGACAAGATAAATGTGAATCAATTGGATGCATTGGCAGTCAATACAGGCAGCCTGACGGTAGATGAATATATAAAAAGCTCTGATTATGTGGCTGGTACCACAGGCTATAAATTGAGTTCAGGGTCAGGGTTAGAAATAAATACCGGCGTAATAAAAGGACAGGTTCTAGAAACCAATGCCATTTCAGAAATAATAACAGCTACTGAGACGAATAAGTCTACAGGCAGCACTAGTTATGTCAATTTGATTAGCGCGCAGATTACGACCCCGGACGCAACTAAACTTTTAATATTATTTCAAGCAGGCGATTTAAGATTAAACTATCAGGAAGACCCATCCGATTGGATAGATATTCAAGTTTTAATTAATGGCGTAGAGAAAACCGGAGCCAGAGTAGGCGGGCTTTTTGCCGATATCGAAGGAGGCATACTTTTTTACAACCAAAGACTCCCAACTCAAATCCATCATTGGGAAGCCGTTAGCGCAGGAACATATACGGTCCTTGTCCGCTGGAAGATCGGAAGATCAGGTATAACCGCTTATGCGGGCGACTCTTTCGCTATAAAACTTTCATTGATGCAAAATAAAAAATAATCCAACTGGAGGATAAAATGCTGGAAGAATTGAAGCAGCAGTTAAAGCGGCTGGAAGGTACGGCCATACAGTTGAAGGAATCACAAGAAAAGGCAAAGATAGCCTATTGGCAAGCCGTAGGCCGGATAGCGCAGCTGGAAGAGGTTATCGAAATGTTGAAACAAGGGGCGGAGAAAAACAAGACCGAGAATCCGGAGGGAGAGAAGAAATGAATGGCGAAACCAAAACGAGATTAAAAGCCGGGTTTGTAGGTGCGATCATTACTTTAATCCTTACTCTTACCGGGATTGCCTTTGGATATGGGCAATTGAATAACAGGGTGGACGCGATGGAATCAAGGGTAAGCTGTATCGAGGAGATCAGGGAGCGCCTGGTAAGGGTCGAGACGCTTGTAGAGCGGATAGATAAGAAAATCGGAAATTAAGGGGGTGGAAAAATGAAGGTATTGATAGCTTTTATTCTCGGGAACATTGTTGGCGGGCTGGGGATGTTTTTCTATCTGTGGCTGAAAGGCAAGGTGCAGGATGTCGGAAACAGAAAAATTTAGTTTACTCAAATTCGCCGGAAGTTTCTTTCAATTCTTGCCATGGGCAAAGACCCTACGTTATGCGGCCGGAATTGCACTTATCGGCTTTGTGGGCCTGACAATTTACCGGGCGTTCTTTATGCCTACGCAGACCACTAAACAGATCACACATATCATCGCTCAGCCAGGCGCGCAGGTGACAGTAGATCAGAAACGCGAAGAGAAAAAGCCAGGCGTCGAAGTTCATCCTTTCGTTGAGGGATATGGTTTTGCGGAATCTGACAATCGGAAGGGTGTAGGTGCTAAGGCAGGGGTGCAGGTTAATTTCTGAAAAATGCCTTGCCAACCATGAAACTCTATGGCTTACTCACCGCTTGAAAGGAGACCATAGAGATGAATAGAGAAGAAATCGTCGCGAAAATCAAAAACAAATTGCAATATCCCAAGACGACACTGCAGTTGTTTGCGGAATTGAAAGCAGGTAGAAGGAAGCGGGTACCGGATTATTTTATCGCGGATGCGTTGAAAGAACTCGATAGAGTGGTTCGGCTTTTGAACAAGCTTGTGAAATAGGAGCGCAAAGATATTAATATTCCATGGACCTCTGTTAGTTTTAATGACTGACGGAGGTTTTAGCGTAGAAAACCCTTGCAGATAAAATGTTATTGGATTAAAATAAGACCTGTATAAGGGTCTGAGGAGAATAACTTTCCTCGGAGGTGAAATTCATTGATGGTCGGGCCGCCATCTTGCAGTTTTGCTGCAGGATGGCGTTTTACTTTAAGAGTAACCACACAATCACGATGCGTATACTATTAGTAGAAGACGAAAAAAATATGGCAAGTTTTATCAAGCGCGGGCTTGAAGAGGAGCGCTATGTAGTCGATGTTGCCTCTAACGGGGAGAAGGCGCTTTTCTTGGCGGAAACAAATCCCTACGATTTGATAATTCTTGATGTAATGCTTCCGGATACTACCGGTCTTGTTATTTGTAAGGATTTGCGGGCTAAGAAAATAGACACTTTCATTCTCATGCTTACTGCTCGCGATGACGTTAAAGATAAAGTATTGGGCCTTGAGACTGGAGCGGACGACTATTTGGCTAAACCGTTTGATTTCGATGAGCTTCTAGCGCGGATTGCCGCGCTTTTACGCAGGAAACGCCTAGATAAAAGCCCTATTCTTAAGGTCGCGGATCTTGAATTAAACCAACTTACCCATAAAATCATACGGGCTAAAAAAGAGATAGTCTTGACCGGTAAGGAATATAGCTTACTTGAGTATCTCATGCTCCATGCCAATCAAGTAGTAACGAGGACTGAGATATCGGAACACGTTTGGAACGAGGATTTTGACAGCTTGACCAATGTCATAGATGTATTTATAAACCGGTTGCGTAACAAGATTGACCAAGGTTTTAAGAAAAAGCTTATTCATTCTCTTCGCGGTACGGGCTACATACTTAAGGAATAACGATGCAAAAATCTTTTCGCCGAAAAGTTATGACCGGATTTTGGGTAATGGTATTCCTGTGCGCATTTACGGTCCTATTTGCTTTTATAACTACGCGTAACATGCAGAGGGTTTTCTTGAGTACCATGAGAGATAATGTTGCGGCCCTTAAGGCAGCAGAGGAGTTGGAACTGGCTTTGCTTAGCCAAAAAGGCTTTTTATCAAATTATTTTTTAGACGGCAATCCAACCTGGATAAAAAAACTCGAAGAAAAGAAAACTATCTTCTTGGATTGGCTTAACAAGGCGTCAGATGCCGCTTTGACTCCGCCGGAAAAAGACATCATTGAAGACATTAAACGTCTTTACAAAATATATGAGACCGAGCGCTATAAGGCTAAGCATCTTTATGATTCGGGGAATGTTCGGGGCGCTAAAAACGTACTTCTTAAAGACATGTGGGAGGCTTTCGAGGCCCTATATCAAAAGTGCGAGGATTTTATTCGTATTAACGAATCGATTATTGACAAATCAGAGGTTTCTTTACAAAGAAAAATCATAGGTATGATGGTCTTGATCACGGTTCCTGCGTTGGTTATAATTGCATTAGTCGGCTCCATGTTCTTTTTGTTAACGAGAAGAATTCTCGCTTCCGTTAAGGACATTACAATAACAACTCGTAATATTAATCTTAAAAGCCTAAGCGGGCGGGTGAGCACCGCAAATTTGGAAACGGAAATGGAGTATCTGGCTAAATCAATCAACATGATGCTTGAACGTCTGGAACGGTCTTTTGAATATATTAAGGAATTCAGCTCAAGTATCGGCCATGAATTAAAGAGTCCGCTTGCGATTATTAAAGGAGAGTCCGAGGTTGCATTACGCAAAGAAAGACAAGTTGAGGATTATCGAAAAGCCTTGAGCGTCAATATCGAAGAAGCAAATAGAATGATCCGCATTGTCGAAGATTTGGTTTTTTTGGCAAAACTCGATTACAATCCGGATAATATCAAGAAAGAAGTTTTTGATTTTATTCCGTTTTTTGCGGATATACAGAAACGCGCTCAAACGCTTGTTGCGCAAAAACAAATAGAGCTTACAGCCACGATTCCCGAAGTCGCCGTTACTTTAGAGGGTAACAAATTGCATTTGAGCCGCCTGTTTTTTAATCTTATTCAGAACGCCGTTAAATTTACGTCTTCAGGAGGAAGAATCAATCTATCCGTTCATCCGGAAAACGGCGTATTAAAGGTTTCTATATCGGATACGGGCCTAGGAATCAGCGAAGAAGATTTACCCAGGATATTTCAGCGGTTTTTCCAAAAAGGAAAATCCGAATCGGAAAGCAGCGACAGTATCGGCCTGGGTCTAAGCATTGCCAAATCAATTGCAAAGTTTCATAGTGGCGACATTGAGGTAAAAAGCAAGCCCGGAGAAGGCTCAACTTTTTCCGTAATCCTGCCTATTTTTCACCCCTGATTTTTTCTTCATATCCCAGCAATTAAAGTGATAAAAGATTACAAAAAATTAATTTAATGTTAATCTTCGGTTCATTGTCGGTCTGCTATCCTAAAGCATTATACAAGCAAGTGTATCTTTAGGCGAAAAGGAAAGCAAAACTTGGCAGTTTTTAAAGGGAGCTAGGCATGAAAAGAATTCTTATTATCGATGATGAGCGAAGAATTGGCCAATCTTATACGGTCTTACTTTCGGAAGAAGGATTTGAAGTTAAGTATGCCTCAAGCGCGC
This sequence comes from Nitrospirota bacterium, assembly GCA_016214355.1. Taxonomy (GTDB): domain Bacteria; phylum Nitrospirota; class Thermodesulfovibrionia; order UBA6902; family DSMQ01; genus JACROO01. Next base: position 26,358 of record JACROO010000119.1, read on the forward strand.
AAGAGGCAACCAATTTTTTGATCCGTGAACACTTCGATTTAGTGCTGCTGGATATTAACATGCCGGAAGTAGACGGCAAAGGAATGTACGAAGTTATTAGAGAGTATGATCGGAACATGAAAGTCATCGTTTCAAGCGTTTATCCTATTGAAGAACAGGTTCAAAGCATCTTAGGGGCTTCTGCGTATCACAATAAGTCGCAAGGAGTAGATATTCTCGTTGCCAAGGTAAAAGAAGTATTAGATGGTGGGGATGCCAGTAAAGATTCTCATAGTCCAAGATGAAGCAGGGATATCTGATGAAAAGCATAATCGGAATGAAACTTATATTTGCAATCTTGATAGCAATACTATTAGACGGATGCACGTTTATTGTTAAAGACGACCATGCCGCAAAATATTACGGTATAGACGAACAGCGGGGTGGTGAGTATTTGAATCAAATCCTTGAGAAGCAGCAGCAAGTATATCAGACCGAAAAGGTTTCTGTTGGTTCCAAAAGGCCATAAACGGGGTGATTATATGAAAAAAATAATATTGGCGGTTGTTCTTGTTTTAACATTCTCCAATTTAAGCTATGCGGATTTTAAGCAGGAAAGAGAAGCAAAAAGAGAAAGCGAATTAAAAGAGCTTCAGAAGCGTTTTGAATGGTGGCCAACAGATGCAAAGCCGGGGCCGGTTAAGGATCCCGAGCGCGGCGGCTACTGGTGGTGGCCTAATGAGCCGGGTAAGGCGCGCCCCTGGGGTAATCGAGGATATGTGTATGTTTACAAGATTATTTTTGATTACAAGGAAGAAGAATTACCTCCTCCTAAGCCGCAGGAGCTCCGTCCTTCGTTACTTATTAAGAAGATAATTAAGAACGTGAAAGTATATTTCGACTACGATAAAGCGGTCCTGCGAGATGATGCGGTAAGAATTCTTAAGAGCGCTATTGGAACTCTTAAGCGCAACCCGGAAACAAGCATTCTTGTTACCGGCAATTGCGATCGCCGCGGGTCGGAAGTCTATAATGAAAAATTAGGGAAACGCCGGGGAGAGGCGGTAAAGCGTTTTATGCTGGAGAATGGTATTGATGAATCCCGAGTAAAGATTATCAGCCGCGGTAAGTTGGATGCTATTGCTCGCGTTACAGATTTGGAGGGGATGCAAAAGGAAAGAAATGCCCAGTTTATGATCGCCGAAGTTGAGGAAGTTATGCTGCCGTATCCGGGAGTACCGCAGGAAGCTGAAGCAAAACCGGTAGAAGAAGGCAAGTATATTATTGAGAAGGAAGAGAAAGTCGAGGCAGAAGTCAAGGTAAGCACCAGAGAGTACACGGTTAAAAAAGGCGATACCCTTTCAAAAATAGCCAAAGAGCAGCTCGGCGCAGCGCATCGTTGGAAATATCTGTACGAATTAAACAAAAATGTTATTAAGGATCCCAATAAACTTAGGCCGGGGAAGAAAATAGTTATTCCGATTGAGTAGCGGAGCCTTTTTAAGCATGCTTAAGACACTGTTTTATATATTACCCCTCTTGCTGGTCGTGGTTATGTTTTTTGCGCCAGCGCGTAACTATGTAAATGGTCTATTGCATCGGGATAAGAAGGAATTACGCGAGGAAGAGGTTATCGGCAGAGTTTCCGGTTATAATCCGCGAGTCGGAGAAATACAGAAAGTCCTGAAGGAAGCCGGTTTTGACCCCGGTCCGGCGGATGGAATCATGGGAGCGCAGACAAGGACGGCAATTAAGGGGTTTCAGAAGGCGAAGGGATTGAAGTCTACCGGCAAGATAGATTCGGTAACTCGGCTTGCCTTAAATAGGACAGAGGAAGTCAAAAAGCCCGAGTTTAAGGAAGAGCCAGAACCTGATTCATGGGGAAATACTTCCTCCGATAAGTCAAAGCAGATTCAGATGGCTCTTAAGAGCTCCGGATTTTATAAAGGGGAGATAGACGGAAAAATAGGGCCTCGAACTAAAACCGCGTTAAGAGCTTTTCAAAAGGCAAACAATCTTAATCCAGACGGGGTAATAGGGTCTAAAACGTGGGAAGCACTAAAAAAATACCTGAAGAACTGAATATCTTTTATTAAACAGGAGGAGAAGCTATGTTTACAAGAATGATTTTGGTTGTTTTTCTTGCTTTTGCTTTAGCGGGGTGCGCAACGAATTCTAAAAAGCCGGCTACGCAATCACAGCCCGTAATGTCACAAAAAACATATCAGCAGGAATCGTATTTCAAGGGTTATGATGATAATGATACACGGTCGTCAGATAGCTATGAAAAACCGACTAAGAAAAATTATTCTGAACCCGTAATAGAATTAAGTCCAAAACAGATTCAGCGGACGTTGAAAAAAGCCGGTTTCTACAAGGGCGAGATTGACGGAAAAGTCGGATCTAAGACAAAAGAAGCTATTATGAGGTTTCAAAAAGCACACGGTCTCAAGGCTGACGGTATTGTAGGTAAGAGAACAAGCGAAGAACTACGTAAATATCTTTAAGTCAAAGGCGTTTAAATAGAAGGAGGTGAGAAAATAAGAATACCAAAATTGGTGGTAGTATTTTATCGTAAATTATAAACTTAACCGGAGGATAATATGAGGAAGAGAATTTTTTGTTTAGCAATCGTTGCTTTGTTGATGTTAGGATTGACCAGTCAAGGTTTTTGCATGGCCAATAGGCCGCCTGCTTCAAAGAAATCTACAAGTAAACAGGTAGAACCTATCCAAAAAATTTCGGGAAAGGTTTCCGGTTATAGCTGGACAAATTCCACAATTACAATAACAACGGTAAGCGGTACTTCCATTACGGTTGAGATTGACAAGGTAACTAAGATTTCTAAATCGGGAAAATGGATAAAAATGGCCGATATCAAAACGGGTGATGCAGTGAATGCTGACTACGAAACAAAAGGCGGGAAAAGGGTAGCCAGGACAATTGTAGTGCAGGAGAAGGTTTCTCCTAAGGTCACAATTCCAGAGAAAAAGAAAAGATAATTTTATCTACATTGCTATAGCTTACCGTATAAGGAGTTCTAAATGAATTGCAATTTTTTGACATTGCTATATAATGACACTAATGTAAATACCTTTCTCGTAAATCTATATTTTAGGGTCCGGGAATACTTAAATATTCCCGGAGGAATTTTTGATGGTCGGGCCGCCATCTGAGTTAATCTCGGGTGGTGGCTTTTTATTTTTTACAACCAAGGGAAAAACATGAAAACATTTTTTCAGGTGTTCAAAGAAGAGAAAGAAATGAGATTTATTTTTGCAATTTTTACTGTCATGATTTTATTGGGCATAGGCTGCGTTATATTCGCCGTCGCTCATCCAGCAAGCTAATGGAGGATTACTCATGAAGGCCCGGGTAACAATTTCTGCGATTCTAATAGTATCTATGTTATCTGGGTGCGCCTATATCCAGAAAGCCAAGAGAACCGATGAGCTTGAAGCTGAAAATGCCAGCCTAAGAAATAAGATTGGCCAACTTCAGAAAGAAAAAACAAAGGAAGTCCGGCGGATTTATGAGGAAAAAGATAAAGAGCTCTCCGAGCTTGAGCGGGCAAAACGCGAACTGGAAGAATCGTTAAAACAGGAAATCGGAGAATATAAGGCAAAGCTACAAATGACCGAGCGGGGCCTGGTGATTACTTTTGTTTCCGAAATATTCTTTGATTCAGGCAAAGACAAATTGAAATCTGACGGCATGATGACGCTTAATAAAGTCGCCGAAGTTTTGAATAAAGAAGTTCCTAATTCAAATATGGCTGTCGAAGGTCATACCGATAACGATCCTATAAAACATTCTGGATGGAAGTCAAATTGGGAGCTCTCTTCTGCCCGGGCACTGGCAGTATTGCACTATCTTATTAGCGAAGGCAAAATTAGGCCGCAGCGTCTTTCTGCAAACGGCTATGGAGAATTTCATCCTGTAGCGCCAAATGATACAGTGCAGAATAAGCAGAACAATAGAAGGGTGGAAATCGTAATTCTGCCTTCCAAATTAAGCAAAGTGAAACTGCAGTAGGAAAGGAGCGTGCCGTTATGTTTGATAAAATGAACGAGAGATTAAGAAAATTAACGGTAATGGACATAGGGTTGGTAAAATGGTCGGCTTTTTTTGCAGCTGTTATAATTGTTAAACTTTTCCCGCAGCTTTTGAAAATTAACTACGGGGTTCTTATATTATTAACGATAGCTTGCGGTGCCAGGCCACTATACAAGTTTTGGATTAAAAAATAAGTTAAAAGCCATTAATTAAATGAGAAGAGTATTTTTATTTATCCTACCCATTCTAATTATTGTTTCCGCGGCCTTTACGCTTTTTGGCTTCTTTCAGGTGCGCTTTGAAGAAGAGAAGCTTATTGATGATTTGAAAAGAAAAGCCAAAAGCGTTGCCGAAAGCATGGAATTGTCGGTACAGCATGTGCTTTCAGCCAATGATTTAAAAAATGCCAATTATCTTGCCGAGAAATTTGAGACTAGGGAAAGATTGCAGGGTTGTGTTATTTACGATAAAGACGGCAACATAATAGCGCTTACCAAAAGATTCGGTGATTGGAAAGAAAAAGACAAGCCGTATATTAAAGATATTATAGCGAATAAGACTCCGCGGGGAGAGTTGGAGAAATTCAAAGATTATCAGGTTTATAGTTATATTCTCCCTATAGTTGATGATGCGGGGCAGTTTTTGGGAATGGTTGAGGTTATACATGATACTTCCTATGTCTTCGCGAGATTGACTGAACTTTGGAAGCGCATTAGCTCAACGTTAATAATCTTAGTAGTAGTAATTTTTATTATCTCCATTTTTCTTCACAGGCAGATTTTTGCTCTGCCAGTACAGCGTTTAACAGATTGGTTTAAGCATTTCCAGAAAGGCGAAACTGACGAAGCGCATCCAATAAGGGAAAAAGGAGATCTGGGTAAGCTTGCCAGCGAAGTCGAGCAGGTAGCATTATCTTTAAGGGTTGCCCGAAGGACGATTTCAGATGAAGCGCAGGCACGCATGGAAAAAGAAGAAATATGGACAGAGGCAAAATTAAAGGATCTAGTCCATGCGAAGTTAGGAGAGAATGCCTTATTTATAGTGTCCAACCGTGAGCCTTATATGCATACAATAGATGAGGCAACTGGTTTAGAACAATGCATCAGGCCGGCAAGCGGCGTTGTTACTGCGATTCACCCGGTTCTATGCGCTTGTGGCGGCACATGGGTTGCTCATGGTGCTGGCAATGCGGATAAGAAATTCGTAAATTCAAAGGATAAGCTCGGTGTTCCGCCTAAAGATATACGTTATATTCTTAAAAGAGTCTGGCTGGATAAAGAAGAAGAGGATGGCTACTATTACGGATTTTCCAACGAGGGCTTATGGCCGTTATGCCACAATACGCATACGAGGCCGGTTTTTCGGGAGTTGGACTGGCAGGCTTACAAAAAGGTGAATCAGAAGTTTGCGGATTCCGTTTTGGAGGAATTACCCGTCAAACATCCTTTTGTATTTATTCAAGATTATCATTTCACTCTGCTCGGGAAGATGATTAAAGAAAGGCGCCCCGATGCTACAATTGCGCTTTTTTGGCATATTCCCTGGCCTACACCGGAGGCATTCTCCATCTGCCCTTACCGCAAAGAGATTCTTGAAGGCATGCTTGGGTGCGATTTGATAGGTTTTCATGTCCAGAATCATTGCAACAATTTTCTTGATACAGCCAACAGACTCCTTGAATCAAGGGTTGATATAGAAAAATTCAGCATTGTCCGTTCTGAAAAGGAAACTTTTGTTAGAGCATTTCCGATTAGCGTTAACGGGCATTTTAACCAAGCTGCGAAGGACGCGGACATAAAACGAGAGATAGATAAAATTAAAAAAGAGTTTGACTTGGAAGGTAAAATTATAGGTTTGGGGGTTGACAGGATTGACTATACAAAGGGTATCGTTGAGAGAGTGCTTGCTATAGACAGGTTTTTAGAGAAATACCCTCAATACAAGAAAAAATTCGTTTTTATTCAGCTTGCCGCTCCAAGCCGTGTGCATATAAAGCGTTATCATGACCTTATGGCAGAAATTGACGAATTAATCGAGAAGAAAAACTGGAAGTATTCTGATTCTGGCTGGAAGCCGATTGTTTATCTTAAAAGGCATTTTTCTTTGGATGAAATCGAGCCTTTCTATAAAATGGCTGATCTTTGTATTGTAAGCTCGCTTCATGACGGCATGAACCTTGTGGCCAAAGAATATGTGGCAGCCAGAAAAGATTTGTCAGGGAGCCTTATATTAAGCCAATTTACCGGCGCAGCAAGAGAGCTTGTCGATGCTATTCAGGTAAACCCGTATTCAATAGAGGAGTTTGCCGATAGCATACAATTAGTTCTTCAGATGCCACAGGATGAGAAAACAAAACGCATGGAAAAAATGCGGAAAGTTATTTCGGAGAATAATGTTTATCGCTGGGCAGGAAATATCATCACTGAGCTAGCGGCACTAAAGAAAGTATAACAGTATGGAATATTTATTTGATCAGTGGGGGCAAGTCAAAAGGAAGCTAAACAATAAGCACATTGTGTTCTTTTTTGACTACGATGGGACTTTAACTCCGATTGCGGAAACTCCGCAGCAAGCGGTAATTCCTAGACAGGTGAAAGAATTGTTGAGGAAGTTATCACGAAAACCTAATTGTGCATTAGCCATTATCAGCGGGAGGGCGCTGGAAGATATAAAAGATCTCGTTAGGTTAAAAGGTATTATTTATGCCGGTAATCATGGGCTGGAAATTGAAGGCCCGAAAATTAAATTTGAAAGCCAGGTTTCACCGAGATTAAAGTCAGTTATACGCAATATTTATGAAGATATGGTTAACAAGCTTTCAAAAATCAAAGGAGTTTTAATAGAAGATAAAGGATTAGCTATCGGCGTGCACTATCGTTTGGTGGATGCAACAGATATCCAGGAGTTTTTGAACATCTTTTCCGAGATTACCGAGTCTTTTACGGTACGCGATAAGATTAAAATTAATGAAGGTAAAAAGGTGTATGAAATTAGGCCTCCGGTTGCTTGGGATAAAGGTAAAACAGTATTATGGCTTTTAGCAAGGCAGCAATTTTTAGTAGGCGAAGATAAAATTTTTCCCATCTACTTTGGGGATGATATAACCGACGAAGACGGCTTCAGGGCATTAAAGAATAAAGGGTTAACAATATTTGTAGGCGAGCCAAAAGCCTCAGAAGCGGCTTATTATGTAAGGAATACAGAAGAGATTACTCAGTTTATAAAGAAAGTTTTGGAGTTAGAATAGCTATGGCGCTAATATTAAAAGCAAAAGAGCCGTTTAGGTTTTACACACGTCTGCATTTATCAGAATTAACCGGTTTAAGAGCCACTACCTTAGATCAGCTGGTTAAGCTTATTAAGGATGTACCGGGATCTTGCATTTATCATCATACTCATAGGTTTTTGCAGCAACATCAGTTTTTTTCGCCCGAACCTCCAAACGACTTTGCCTATTGGGTTAGCGAAATATTAGGAGAGAAAGAGCTTGGCGAGCGGCTTGCAAGTATAGATATAATGCAGTTCGCGAAAATTCATGATCTACGAGAGAGAATTATTTCAGTGATTGAAGAGTATTTAAAGGAGGGGCGTTTTGCCCAGCTTAAATTTGCCCGGGAAGGCGAAGAATTTTATTTTATAAAATCAGTGAGTTTTGTTATCCCGACAAATCACGTTGCCGACAACTTGGCAGATTTCGTTGAGATTATAAAGAAAATTACCTTTGATTCGATATATTTTCATATCTTTGAAGCGCGTCTGCGGCTTGAAAAGAAAGCAAACGACTTTTCTAACTGGATAGAGAATTCTGTTGGAAATAAGGAGCTTGCGGATGAGCTTGCGGCTTTAGATCCTTATACACGGACTCTTGATGACTTACGAAGCGCGATTATCAGCATTATCAATAAGAAATTATTTGAGCAATGATAAAACTTGAAGAATACATACCGATTGTAGGCCAATCCGTAATTGACGATTTAAGATTGATTGCAACCCGCCTTAAAGGCAAAACCATACAGCACATTAACTCAACTTCTGTTGGAGGCGGAGTAGCTGAGATTCTTAGCCGTATGGTGCCTTTATTACAGGAATTAGGTGTTGGCGCGCGTTGGGATTTGATTAAGGGAGGGGAGCAGTTTTTTGAAGTTACTAAAAAATTCCATAATGCGCTGCATGGTTATCCAGGCGAAATAACAAAAAGAGACTTCGAGATCTTCCTTGAAACAAGTCAGCAAAATATCAATGAGGTAGATACGTGCGGAAATATTGTGTTCATCCATGATCCCCAGCCGATTGCGCTGGTCAAGAGAAGACAGGGCAATAAGTGGCTTTGGCGTTGCCATGTTGATGTGTCTGATCCCAATGAAAAGGTTTGGAATTTTCTTATGGAATATATCGTGCGCTATGATGCAGCGGTATTTTCCGCTCCTAGTTTTTCGCGCAGGCTGCCGATTCGCCAGTTTCTGATTTCGCCATCAATTGATCCTTTAAGCGATAAGAATAAAGAATTGTCGCAGGAAACCATAGATAGAGTGTTGCTAAAATACCAAATTCCTAAAGATAAGCCTATTGTTACCCAGATATCGCGTTTTGACCGTTTAAAGGATCCTTTAGGAGTGATTGAAGCATACAGAGAAGTTAAAAAGTATATTAATTGCCGATTAGTTTTAGCAGGCGGCGGCGCTTCTGACGACCCAGAAGGGACAATGGTATTTACGCAGGCGATGGAAATGGCAAAAAAAGACAAAGATATCCATGTTTTGCTTCTTCCGCAGAACGATATAGAAATCAATGCCTTGCAGCGGGCATCTACGGTAATTATCCAGAAATCAATCCGGGAAGGCTTTGGTCTTACGGTTTCGGAGGCTCTATGGAAAGCAAAGCCGGTTGTAGCTTCTAATGTCGGTGGTATTCCTTTACAGGTAAAACATAAATATTCTGGCCTATTATGTCATTCTATTCAGGGAGCTTCTTTCGCAATTAAGCAGCTCTTAAATAGCCCAGCATACGCGAAGAAATTAGGGGAGAATGGCAAAGAACATATTCGGAATAATTTTCTGATCACTCGGCATTTAAGGGATTATATGCTTTTGTTCCTTTCGCTATATCATGGAGAGGATGTCGTTTATTTGTAAGAAGGAGATCGCATGAAGCCTAGTGGTTGGATTTTTATGATTATTTCGTGGAGTTTTATTATCGGCATGCTTATATTTTGCTATAGTCGAATATTCAGAAAAGACCTTGGCGGGGAAGATTCCAAAACATTAAAACGGCTTAGGAAATAGGAGGGGTTTGTGTCAACAAGTATATTACAACAGTTAGGAGTTCTTGCTCTTGCAGTTTTGTTTTCGGTGTTATTTACTTCTATGAATAATAGAGAATCAAAAAATAAAAAAGAACGATTAAATAGCATGAAAGAATAAGAAAATGAACTAGACAGGGCAGGTGTTTGCTATGAGTATGGCAGTTACGTTTGTAGCTGCGGCATCTCCTATTTTGTTTGATTAACGAGAGGTTAAAATTGGAAGACATCTTGCGTTCTTTAGCACCTATTATTGTTGTTTTAACGCTCATAATTTTCTCTGTAGCTTTTTCACATAAGATTAAAGAAGAAAATAAGCGTGATAAAGAAGATAAAAATTAAAAAAAGGAGAAATAAAATATGACTGGTAACTTATGGCAGGATTGGCCGGTGTATGTCCTTTTGGGAGCAGTAGTATTCTTTTTTGGGTATGTGATTATAAAAGGAAACATGCCGGATAAGCAAAGTAAGGGAAAAGATGATAATGAGGAAGTTAAGAAATAAAGAGGCGTTAAGATGATTATTGTTTGGTTAAAATTTATCGTTTGTGCTGCTTTGATACTATTTGCTGGTAAGCGCGTCGCCAAATATGGAGATGCCATAGCAGAGAAAACGGGTCTGAGCGGTCTTTGGATTGGCGTGATATTGGTATCACTCGCCACAAGCCTTCCCGAATTATTTACAGGAGTGGGCAGCACAGTTTTTGTTAATGCTCCTAATTTGACAACTGGTAATCTGTTTGGGGCGAATACCTACAATCTCATAAATATTGCTGTGTTAGATTTTATGCATAAGGGATCACCCTTATTAAGCTTAGTTTCTGCCGGGCAATTGTTAACCGCAGGATTAAGCCTTATTCCATTGACGATAGCTGCCGTTGGAATATTTCTAAGCCATCAATTTCCACAGTTAGCTTTTGCAAATATTAGCCTTTTTAGTATTTTAATTCTTGCTTCGTATCTTATTTGCGTAAGAATTATTTTTGGGTTTGAGCAAAAGCAACAGCAAATTCTTAAAGAGCTACGCAAAGAAGAAAAAATTTTA
>JACROO010000133.1 GCA_016214355.1 Nitrospirota bacterium
ATGAGCTGTCTCTAACTCGGCAATCTTCACCCCATACCAGCTTGCTACTGCAGGCATAAACCTGTGCATCTCCCCATAGAGATTTATGTTCTTCACAACATCTGCCTTATATGCCTTGAGGCTGCATCCGTAGTCATGAAGCTTAACCCCTGTGACCCTGCTTATGAGATAGTTTGCAATCATGGACGGAAGCCTCCTTGTAAAAAATGGGTCTTTTCTATGACGCCTCCAGCCGCTCACAATATCATATTCTCCGATTAAGGAAAGCATCTTAGGGATGTCTTCAGGGTCATTCTGGAGGTCACCGTCAATGGTTATAATAACATCGCCTTTTGCATGGTCAAATCCTGCGGCAAATGCTGCCGTCTGTCCAAAATTACGCCTGAAGCTGAGTGGTTTCACCCTGTCGTCTTGCTGTGCGATCTGTTTAATCAGCGGCGGAGTGTTGTCTGTGCTTCCATCATCAACAAAAAGGATTTCATATCCCCTTCCTGACTTGTCCATAGCGGATTTAAGGGCATTATACAGAAGAATTACATTTTCCTCCTCGTTAAAAAGCGGCACAACTATTGAGACTAACAATGCAACCTCCTGTTTTATAAAATTTTCAGTTTCCTTCTTTTATTCCCTACAAGAATAAAGTCTTCCTTTTCTTTTTCTACCATCTTTTTTAATCCAAGGTCGAGAAGTATTTTTCTTTCCTCATTATCTCTTTTTGTGGTTTTCCTGTATCTCCCGAAGCCCAGATGGTCTCTTAAAACAAGGAATTCTACCGGAGATATATCTTCATATTTTTTTATTCTTGATTTCATAATTCAGCTTTTCTCTTTAATTCTAAAAGCTCAGACAGAGTGTTATTCTCAGGCATTACTGCCTTTTTTTCAAGATAAAGCCAGTCTAATTCTTTCGTATATTTTCTAATGAGCAGTTCCAGCATCTCACAGTCTATCTCTGATTTCCAGTGTTTGCAGGCATTAAGACGGTCTATTATTAAATCCTCAATACCTATAATCCTGCACTGAAGACCTTCCCCAAGCTCAACGGTTTCAAGCGGAGAAGTTTCTCCAGCAAGCACTGATGCTGGAACCTCAACAGCCGTCTTTAGCTCCTCATTAACCCAGTATCTTCCCTGTTTCATAAATCCAATATCTTTTAAAACTGTGTCCAATACCTCTCTGTCTGCATATGCAAGGTCAATATCTGCTGTGAAATAGACCTCCCTTGAATAATACGACAAGGCGCATCCGCCTATAACAATTGGGGCGTTTTTACCCCTCTGCTCAAGCAGACTACTGATTAATGCAACCATTAACAGTTGTTTTTTTAAAGGAGATTCTGTCTGCCTTATTTTTTCTAATATCTCATTGGTATTCATAATTTAGATAATAATAACAGGTCTTTGCTGTAACTACAAGTGATAAAGGATAACTCCTTAGTAGAATTTCTCCAAAAATACTGGTAAACTTATCTGTAATAACAAGCTCAAAGCTCTCAGCTAATAGCTCAGAGTTAAGATATTGCTTTTGTGCGAGATTGCCACGCTTCTGTTGGTCGCTCGCAATGACAAGTTAAAGAGGGAGGCAGTTTTTATGGATATAAAGGGATATGTTCTAAAAAAGGCAACTGAGGCAAAAGAAGGCGCAAGGGCGATTGCAAAGGTCTCGTCAGGACAGAAAAATAATATTTTGATAAAAATGGCAGAGACATTGGAAACAAAGTCCAGAGAGCTAATAGAAGCTAATAAAAAAGATATTGCAGTTGCTCAGAAGAAAGGTCTCTCCAAAGCCCTTATTGACAGGCTCACAATTAATGAAAAAAGGATACAAGAAATGGCGCAAGGTCTTTTAGAGGTTGCGGCACTGCCTGACCCTGTCGGAGAAATTACAAAGATGCGGCAGAGGCCAAACGGAATGCTGGTAGGCAGGATGCGCGTGCCCATAGGCGTTATTGGAATCATTTATGAATCAAGACCAAACGTCACGGCAGACGCTACAGGGCTGTGCCTCAAAGCCGGCAATGCAGTTATCCTGAGGGGAGGCTCTGAGGCAATAAATTCAAACAAGGCTATTGTAAATATACTAAGAACAATTGTCAGAGAGCACGGTATTCACGAGGGAGCAGTCACATTCATTGACATCCCTGAAAGGGAAGCAATAATGGAAATGCCGAAACTTGAGGGTATTGTAGACTTAATAATCCCGAGGGGCGGTGAAGGGCTAATCAGGGCTGTAACTGAAAATTCACGGATTCCAGTGCTTAAACATTATAAGGGCGTATGTCATGTATTTGTTGACAGGGATGCTGACTTAAAAATGGCTGAGTATATATGCTTTAATGCAAAGGTGCAAAGGCCCGGCACATGCAATGCAATGGAGACAATGCTTGTAGATAAAGCGATTGCAAAAGATTTTCTACCCAAAATGATAAAGAGATTTAAGGATGCGGGTGTTACGCTGAAGGGCTGTGCTGAAGGTAAAAAGATAGATGCATCTATGGAAGATGTTAAAGAAAAGGATTTCTACAATGAATACCTTGACCTTATCCTAAACGTAAAGGTAGTGAAGAATATGGATGATGCGATGAACCATATTGCAAAATACGGCTCTGCCCATTCTGATGCAATTGTCACAATGAATCATGAAAAGGCAATGAGATTTTTAAGAGAGGTTGATTCATCGGCAGTCTTTGTAAACGCATCAACACGGCTCAATGACGGCTATCAGTTTGGTCTCGGCGCTGAGATAGGGATATCAACGGATAAAATCCATGCGCGGGGACCCATGGGACTTGAAGAACTGACGTGCCTGAAATTTATTGTGCTTGGAAACGGACAGTTGAGGGACAGCGGTTAAATTTATAGAAAGGTTAAGCCTTGTATATGTGTTTGAAGGCATTTTCAAAATCGTTACTCTTAACTAAAAAAAAATTTCTAACATCATCCCATAAAATATTTTTATCCAGTAATAGAGGTTCAGGATTTTTCTCCGCATCTTCAAAATACGTAATGCCTTTTAAAAGATGAAAATAGTTTATCCCCTTACCATATTTTTTATAAGCAAGTTCAACTATTGCATCTATACCTAATTTCTGAACACCGTAATAGAGGTCATAGAAATCTTTTTTTTGTCCCCTATCTCCGACCGTTCTGAGTTTTTCAACAATAATATCCCGCCAATCCGCAACATTAATAGAGTAAAAACTCTTAACCGGAAAAAGAAGAAGTCCATCATAAAATATGAAAGATGTTTTGACGCCTTCTAAGATACAGTGGAGAGTATTGTAACTTCGCAGTTCACCCTCTATCTTTATTTTTTGTGCTTTTATATTTACGGAAAGTTGCTCCGGGATAAATTCTTTTAGTGTAAAAAAATCCATATCAAAAGACTTACGGTGACATATTTGCAGTGATAGTCCTGTACCGCCTGCAAGATAAAAAGAAAATTGCTGAAGGAAGTCAAGCTTTTTGGCAAGAGAAAGCATACTTTCATCTATGGTCTCAAGATGCATAACCTGCTACCTCACAGTACGAGCGAGTTCTATTTGAAAGTATTCTGCTTTTCTTTAGAGTTTCGGTAATTTTATCTCTTGAAAATGTTAATTCCATCCATACGACATCATCTATATCGCCAAACTCTAAAATCCTCTCAATGATAAAATACCAATCCTTCTCTGGAGAGAGTTTTTCTCTATCTACATCCCAAAAAAGGCTTTTTTTACTAAGGGTATTCATGGTTTATTATAGCATACAGGAGCAACATTAAAATGATTTACCCCCTTTATTAATTAATAAGTTGACTTTCATTTTTCTCGTATTTAAAATGAACCATGTTAAATAAAATGAAACTCGGCATTCTCGGCGGGACATTTAATCCCATACATTACGGGCATCTGAGGGCAGTGGAAGAAGTTCGGGAGATGCTTGAACTTGATAAAATCCTTTTCATACCATCGGGAAAACCCTCTTTTAAAAAGCCCGAACTCGCTGACGCCCGGCACCGTTTTAAAATGACAGGGATTGCAGTAAAAGGCAGCCCCCATTTTGGCATTTCAGACATTGAGCTGAAAAGGCGCGGCGTGTCTTATTCTGTTGATACCCTCGGCAGACTGACTGCTCAATACAAGAACGCTGAATTTTTTCTTGTACTCGGGATTGATGCCTTCCTTGACCTCCCTTCATGGAAACAACCTGACAAACTCCTCAGCCTTGCAAATTTAGTTATCATATCAAGACCGGGGTTTTCATTTATTAATTTATTGACCTCACCGTATCTGAAAACTGTGCATAAAAAAACCATGGAGAGACTTGACAAGGCAGATGTCCCTGATTTTTATAAAAGCAAGAATGTTTTTTTATGCAAGATTACGGGACTTGATGTCTCAGCCTCCAGTATAAGGAGACTGATAAGGGATGGGAAGAGCTTAAAATATCTCTTGCCTGATTCTGTAGAATCCTATATAATTTCAAATAAGCTATATAAAGGCAGTGAAAAGTGAACAGTATTTAGTGAAGAAAAAATAAAATAACTATTCACTAACGACTATTCACTATGCACCAAGAGGAGAGGAGGGAGACCTTTAAACAGTAAAGCAAAAGCTGTCAGGGCGGCTAAAACAGCCTCTAATAAAAAAGCCCGGGATATAATTATCCTCGATTTAAAAGACCTTACTGCCATTGCAGATTATTTCATAATCTGTTCAGGGGAAAATCCAGCACATATCAGGGTATTAGCAGAGGCAATAGAGGAAAATTTTTCAAAGAATAAAATACATTGTCAGAGTATTGAAGGTTTAAATTTTACCCGGTGGGTCTTAATGGATTACGGGGATGTGATAATCCACATATTTGATGACAAAGCAAGGGCTTATTATGAACTTGAAAAATTATGGCTTGATGCCCCGAGAATACCTGTAGCAGAGTCGAGGGCAAAGCAAAATACTGTTAAAAAAGCGCCTGACAACCCGGAGGATAAGGGCAGGACGGTAAAATGACAAAACTCGCAATTCTTCTCTTTATAATTTTCATAACCGCACTCGGTTACCTCGCAATCCTCAATAAAGAACCTGTCACACTCAGCCTCGGGGAAAAACATGTTTATGAAATCCCCAAGATTGCCTTAATCCTTATCTCCAGCGCACTTGGAGCCCTTGCTATGCTTGTTATTGTAGCTGTCAGGGACCTGAAACATTACATTGAAAACTGGCAGAACTTAAGGCAGCAGAAAAAAGACCTGAGAATACAGGAATCCTATGCAAAAGCGCTGGACGCCTTTATTGCCCTGAGGTACGAAGAGGCATCAGAGATTTTCAATCACATCCTTGAAGAAGAGCCGGACCACCTGAACACTTTATTAAGACTCGGGGATATTGCCTTCAGAACCGGTGATTTTGCCAAGGCAAAAGAGTTTTATACAAAGGCAAAGGAGATAAGGCCCAGAAGCATTGAGGTTCTTTTCCTGCTTGAAAAGGTATTTGAGGCAGAAAAGAAATGGCATGAGGCATTAAGATACCTTGACAACATCCTTGAAATGGACGAAGAAAATCCAATGGCTCTATATAGAAAGAGAGACATTTATGAGATTAATAAAAACTGGGAGTCTTTGCTGGATGTCCAGTATAAAATCCTAAAAAGCGATATATCCCCTAAGGAAAAACAAACAGAACATAAAAACCTCCTCGGATACAAATACGAACTGGGATGCTACTACCTTGAAAAGGGTGATATTGACAAGGCAAAAAAAGTTTTAAAGGCAATTATAAAACTTGATAAAAATTATACCTCTGCTTATCTTGCACTCGCTGAATCATATTTAAGAGAAGGAGAGATTGAAGAGGCGGAGAACCGCCTTGTGAAGGGATACGAAACAACATCAGCCCTCGTCTTTCTCATGAGGCTTGAAGACCTCCTTATAGACATCGGCGAACCCGGGAAAATTATAGACCTGTATCAGCAGGCAATCCAGAAAAATCCGAGGGACCCTCGGCTTCAGTTCTTCATGGCAAAGCTGTACTACCGCCTTGAAATGATTGATTACGCATTTGAGAGAATCACGTCTGCAATAGACTCTACAGCAGCAGATTATCCTGACATGCATACGCTCCTCGGCAATATCTATGAAAAACACATGCAGCATGACATGGCAGCTCAGGAATTCAAGAAAGCACTGAAGGTGGAAAAACCGCTTCTTGTCCCCTTCTGCTGCTCTGAATGCAGTTACATCACAAAAGACTGGTTAGGCAGATGCCCCAAATGTAAATCATGGAATACCCTCACGCTTGACTTTGATGGAACATGTAAGACTTAGAGGAGAAAAGGTCGTCCTTGATACAAGCCTGTTTGTAAACCCCGAGGTGCGCGGAGATTTCGGAGGCACGCCTACAGAGGCTCTTGAAGGTTTCCTCTTCCTTGCGGCACAAATACCCACAGTAGAATTTTACATGCCGTCTTCCACATTCAAAGAGCTTCTTAATTTTATAGAGCCCGATAAGGTATCGGGCGATTTGCTTACAATCCTTCACCAGAAGCCGCCGAGCAAGCACGAACTCTTCTGCCCTGCTGTCCTGCTTTATGAACTCATTGAAGACATCAGGGAGAGGATTAATAAAGGCTTAAGGATTGCGGAAAAAGCAGTACGGAGTGCCCATAAAAGCGAAAAGGACATAATTCAGGATTTGAGAAGGCAGTACAGGGAGGCGCTCAGGGACGGGATAATTGACAGCAAGGAGGATGTGGACCTGATACTGCTTGCAAAGGAACTTAACGCACTGCTTGTCACAGCCGACTACGGGATTATAAAATGGGCTGAGAAATTCGGGATAAGGTGGCTCCTGCCTAATAAGTTCAAGGATTATATTTTAAGCTCAATTAAAAGGTATAAAATAGAAACCGCGGACGTTAAAGGGTAGAAAGTGGTGCCGAAGGCGGGACTCGAACCCGCACGGCCTTGCGACCACCAGACCCTGAACCTGGCGCGTCTGCCAGTTCCGCCACTTCGGCATTTATTAGTTAACAGTTGACAGTTCACAGTTGATTGTTGTTAGTTTTTTTACTGTCAACCGATAACTGTCAACCGTCAACTCTTTTTACCGTTCTCTGACCAATGGCGTATGAAACGGATTATCGCCCTCTATCTGTACCAGTTTCATTGTCCGGCTCTGAAACACCAAAACCCCTGAACCGATGTCTTTCAGGGTCTTATTCTTTATAACCCACATGCCGTTCCAGTTCAGATTAACCATCACAGCAGAATCAGTTATTTTTACCAGACGGGTAGTAAATGATAATTCAGCCTTTTCAAAGAAAAGCCCGTCTATAACGCTTGCAGCAAGTTCAGGCGACAGATTTTCTCTCAGCGCATCCTGATCCTTCCCCTCATAAGCAGTCTTGATAACATCCATTATACGAAGGGCTTCCTTTGCAGTTAAGGAATCAGCAGAAGGCTTTACCTGATCCTTGCCGCACCCTGAAAATACAAAGGCAGTAATTAATATTAAAATAACATAAAATTTTTTCATTTAGGAATCTCCTGTGAGTATGCTGCAATTTTACATCATTATACGGACTTTTTCATAGCCTGTTCTTTCTCCTCTGCAAATATTGCCGTCTTAAAAACAAGAACTTAAGCCGTCATATCCCTTTAAATATTGCATGCCTGAACTTTTTAAGCTAATATACAAAATTAAATTAAATTTTATATCATTATGCCTTTTGAAAAATTGATAAAAATCATGGAAGCACTTCGCGGGACTGAGGGCTGCCCGTGGGATAAGGAGCAGACAAGGGAAAGCCTCAAACCTTTTCTTCTTGAGGAGACATATGAGCTTCTTGAGGCGCTTGATGAAAAAAACCCGGAGAAGATAAAAGAAGAACTCGGAGACCTGCTTTTCCAGATAATTTTTCACTGCCAGCTTGCGAAGGAGGCAGGGCACTTTGATGTAAATGATGTTCTTGACGCTATCGCCGGCAAGATGATTAACAGACATCCTCATGTCTTTGGTGATGCCCGACTGAAAACCCCTAAAGAGGTACTGATTCACTGGGAAGAATGTAAAAAAAGGGAAGGGAAAAACCGTGAGTCGCTTCTTGAAGGGGTGCCAAAGGCGCTTCCTTCTTTATTAAGGGCGCACAGGCTTCAGAATAAGGCATCAAAGGCCGGCTTTGACTGGGAAAACGTCGGGGATGTATTTAAAAAACTTGAAGAAGAACTTCAGGAGTTCAGAATTGCAGTTGACAAAAAAAGCCGGCAGGAGATTGAAGACGAGTTAGGCGATATCTTCTTTGTCCTTGTACGGATTTCACATTTTGTGGGCGTGAACCCTGAGGACGCGCTGAGAAAAACAATCAGCAAGTTTATCCATCGCTTCAGGCACATGGAGATAAAAGCAGCAGAGATGGGTAAAAGGCTTTCTGACATGACGTTAAGTGAGATGGACATTCTGTGGGAAGAGGCGAAAAAAATAAACATTTAAAATGCAAACTATAAAATTAAGGAATTTTTCAAAAACTCTTTCCACAATTTTTAACTTTTAACTTTCTTACCCCAGTTTTATTGAGCCGAATCCCCTGAACTCTATGCCGACCGTTATCTGATATTCGGAAGGCCTTTTAGTATAAGCAATGGTAATACCCCAGCACTGACTCTTATACGTCGTCTTAAATTTTAATTCCTGCGAGCCGCCGCCGTTAACGTCGTATAATAATTTCCCGTAAAGGTCTAAGGGCAGTGATTTTAAGGGTCTGTTGATACCTGCCTCAATTGTGTACTGGTCAAGATGGGTTGAGTGTCTGAAATTTTTCCCGACGCCGAGCGAACCTCTCTCCCCTTTTACAGTAACAGAAGCGATTGTTTCCTCCACTGTTTTGTCATGCACATCGTAAGAGGCATTAATGCCGAGGTCAAGATGCCTGCCGGATAAACTGCCTTCTGCAACCACAGGCATAAATTGTTTCTCTACGTTCAGGAGGCTGTAACTCTGTGACAGCCTGAACTTTGCCTCAGAGCTGCCGAGGATAGACCCCGAAAATCTGTTGGTAAGGGCGTATGTGATGTCGCTTGTGTGCGGTATGGAGTCTGCTGAATCAAAAACAGGGATATCGTCGTGGTCAACGGCAGGGATGTTTGTGTACTCCAGCAAAGGCTCAATACTATGCAGCAGTGAAGGGTATCTCTTAAAAAATCTCGTTGTTACACTTGATGTTAAGTCATAGAGTTCTCTGTTTTCATTTTTAGCAGGGTCATTAAGGAAATAAGCGGTCTCCCTCAGCCCGGCTTTCTGTGTGAAATTAACGGTCCTGCCGGTGCTGAAATAAAAATTCGGATAAAAGTCAACCCGTTGTCCCTGACGGTCTTCTTTACTCCAGAAGTTATCGGCTGTGAAAGCCATGTTAAATGAGAAATTCCCTGAAGATGCTGTATTTATAATAAAACCTGCCTGAGGAAGTCGCTGCGGGATTGTCCCCGAACTGCCTTCAAGGCTCTGCCTGTACTGTCCTAATAAATAAGTCCTGCCAAACGAAAAAGGTTTGTAAACATGTAGGTTGGATTCAAGATTTTTTTGCAGTCTTTCTTCAGTGCCAAAGCCAAAGACATCAGATTCCCACGCTAACAAGCCAATCCTATCTGCAGAGGTTGAATCAAGCACCCTGTAATAATCAAACCCGTTTACAAGGTGAAGTTTTAAATATCCTGATATATCATTAGGCAGTTTTTGATTATGGTAGGATTTAAGCTCAAGAAAGTCTCTTGTTAAGTCATTGTCCCTTAGATGGTATATCCAGATCTCTCCATTGGTCTCCTGCGTTTTAATATACCGGTAATCAATTCCCTTGCCAAGACCCTTTTTACTGTAATAGTCCAGATACAAAGTTGCATCCCTGTTTTTCTCTATTGCCCAGAAAAAGCCCTGCTTAAAAGTAAAGCCCCTTGAATTGTTATATCCGATATTTGGCATAAGCAACCCTGTCTGACGTTCTTCAAGGAGCGGCGCCCAGAAGTATGGGGCATATAAGACAGGAACGCCTTTTAAATAAAAAGTGGCATTTTTCGCCGTTACGTTTTCGTGAAGAGTTATTTTAACGTCATTCCCTTTGAAATACCATTCAGGGGGTTTTGCATCACAGGTAGTGGCAGTGGCTTTACTCAGCGTGTAAGTCTCTTCCCCTGTTCTCTTTACCTCTTCGCCGTGTATGTGATAATTACGGGATTTATAAAAAATCCTGCCGTTATAAAGCGTGCCGAGCTTAGTGCCTAAGTTTAACTCAACTTTATCGGCTACTATAATGGCGTCGGCATCTTCGTAAAGTACATGACCAAAGGCATCAGCGTCCTGCGTAACACTGTTAAGGTGTATCTCATCAGCACTTAATGTTGCACCCTCATAGATTATCTTTACAGAACCCCTGGCAACATATGTGTTTGTTTCTGAAATATATTCTAAATGGTCAGCGGAGATGTTTACAGGCACATCTGCATTTGCAGAAACAGTGAACAGTGAAAAGTAAGCAGTAAACAGTAAAATAAGGATTAGCAAATAGCAGCCTGTGTTTTTTAACTGACGACTGACAACTGACAACTGACAACTGTTCTTAATCATTCCCTTAATTGTGACAATATCCCCTGTTGTCCTAAGACTTCCTTTGCCTCACCAGTGGTATAAAAAGAACCTGTAATAAGGATAATGTCTCCTTCTTTCCAGAGTGCCCCGGCAAGTCCGATTGCCTCTTCAACTGTATTGGTTATTTTAATAGATACCGGTCTGGTGCTGTAAAGTTGAAGGTCAACTATTTCCTCTTTAAGACGCTGCGGATGTGCTGCCCTTTCACCTTTTGGCATTGTAAGTATTATTGTTTCAGAGATATCTGTGAGGGGCATGAGGATGCCTTTTGTATCCTTATCCTTCATTATCCCTGCGATAAGGATAATCTTTTTGTCCGGGAAGAGTTCTTTTACGGCAGCGGCTAATGTCTCTGCTGCATGAGGGTTGTGTGCACCGTCAAGAATTATAGGAGGCATCTCAGACACCTGCTCAAGACGTCCTTCAAAATTAAGATTTGTGACGCCGTTATATATTGTGCCTTCATTTATTGAAAGTCCCTTTTGCATAAGAATTTCACAAGTCCTTATTGCAAGCGATGCATTATAAAGCTGATGCCTTCCTGCAAGGGACAATGACAGATTGCTGTAATCCTTATACCCGCTGTAATTAAACCGCAGTCTGGTTTTATCCATAGAAGTTATCTCGCCTTTGAAGTCTTTCCCGTATAAATGCATCTCAGCATGAAGTTTCTTTGCCGTGTCTTCCATGACTTTCAATGCATCGAGCTGTTCTACTGCAGTCACCAGGGGCACAGAGGGCTTTATGATTCCTGCCTTTTCAAATGCAATTTCTGAAATATTTCTGCCAAGAAATTCAGTATGCTCAAGACTTATATTTGTTATGACGCTTGCATGGGGAAAAAGTACATTTGTGGCATCAAGCCTCCCGCCCATACCAACTTCAACAACTGCCCAGTCAACTTTTTCATGTGCAAAACAATAAAATGCCATTGCAGTAACAAATTCAAAAAAAGTCGGTTTTATATCCGTGCCGGCAATAACACTGCGGACGTATGATGCAAGCCTTATTACATCTGATTCGTATACCGGCACATTATTGATTCTGATACGCTCTGTGAAGCTTACAAGATGAGGGGAGGTAAAAAGTCCTGTCCTGAATCCGTTTTCCCTGAGTATTGAGGCAATTATTGCTGATGTAGAGCCCTTCCCGTTTGTCCCAGCAATATGTATGGACCGAAAGGACATCTCCGGCCTGCCGAGAATGTCCATCAGCTTTCCGGAGTTTTCAAGCCCCAGCTTTATTCCATGCCTTTGAAGGCTGTACAGGTAATTTACTGTTTCGGTATAATTTGCCCCCTGCGGGATGATTTCCCCGCAAGAGCTGAGCGTCCTACAATTTTTCACTTTTAACTTTGCTGTTCCCGTCAATCAGGGATAAGAGCTTTACAATAGTCTGTTTCAATTCCCTGCGGTTGATGACCATGTCTATCATACCGTGCTGAAGCAGAAATTCAGCCCTTTGGAAATCTTCAGGCAGCTGCTGTTTTATTGTTTGTTCAATAACCCTTGGCCCGGCAAACCCTATCAGGCTTTTAGGCTCGGCAATAATTATATCCCCTAACATTGCTATGCTTGCAGTAACGCCTCCAAAGGTCGGGTCTGAGAGTATTGATATGTACGGCAGGGTGCTTCTGTTAAACCGGGCTATTGCAGCAGATGTCTTTGCCATTTGCATAAGCGAAAGAATCCCTTCCTGCATCCTTGCACCCCCTGAAGAGGTAATTGATATTAACGGAAGCTCTTCGTCAAGGGCTTTTTCTGCGGCAATGGTAAACTTCTCGCCGACAACAGAACCCATGCTTCCGCCCATAAAGGCAAAGTCAAAGACAATGAGCATAACAGGGTATCCGCCCATTACCGCCTCCCCTGTAATTACCGCCTCGCTGATATTTGATTTCTTAAGGGATTCCTTGAGCCTTTCCTTATATGTGACCTGGTCCTTAAAATTCAGGGGGTCAACAGACATGAGGTTTTCCCCGATTTCCTTGAAACTACCCTCATCTGCAAGCAGCAAGATTCTTTCTTTTGCTGAAATCCTGAAGTGATAATTACATTTAGGACATACCTTGAGGTTTTTTTCAACTTCTTTGCGGTAAACGATTTCCTTGCAGTTGTCGCACTTTACCCACAGGCCTTCAGGTATCTTGACCCTTTTGGTAATTGCAGTTTTTTCTTTTTTAAACCAGGCCATTTTAGAAACAGTGAACAGTGAATAGTGAACAGCACACAGTAAAAAAATAATTCTTTTGACACTCTGACACTCTGATGCTCTGCCGCTTTAACGTTATAACTCTCCAGCTCTAAATATTGTAGGTCTTGCCTTCTTTGAGCATTGTTATCTGTTTAATTTTAAGACTTCGGAGTTCCGGGATTATTATTTTTGAGAACTGTGGTTTTGGATGAGTTATAAAGATTTTTTGGGGCAGTCGTTTTAGTTTTTTAAGCTCATCAAAAAACAGCGCAGGGTTTAAATGCCCTGTCTTGATTGCCAGTTCTTTCATCCGGTTCGGGAATGTTACCTCTATTATTGCACCATCAATCGCTGTATTTTTCATTTCCGAGTTAACCCTTTTCCATAAATCAGAAGACGGCCCTGTATCACCTGTATAAAGAAGACTCTTTCCTTTTGAATCTTTTATTATATACCCGACTGCAGGGACAGAATGTTTTACCTTTTCAGCTATGATGCTGTAACCGTTGATATTATACCGCTTCCCTGTTTCTATAGCTTTTAGTCTTAACACCGGTTCTTTAGAATCAGGGATAGCTGTAAAATCAGGCCATATAGAGTTATTCAAAAGGTTTTCCTTTAATGACTTGAGGACCTCTTTGATTCCGATAATCACAATCTTGTGTTTCCAGTTTTTCACAAGCATGTTATCAGCTAATGACGGGATGCTTCTTATGTGGTCAAGATGAGGATGTGTTATAAAGATATGGGTAATCCTGCTCTGGGAGTCTTCATCAAGCGCTGCAGTTACCGTCCCTGCATCTAAAAGTATCCCTTCATCTATAAGAAATGCAGGCGGATGGAAATCCGGCAGCTCTGATCCCGAACAGCCAAGGACTTTAATTTTCATATAGCCTCCCTGATGGAACTCACAAAATTTTTAATATCTCTGTTTTCCGAGATTAATCTTACAATGGCGCTTCCGACTATAACACCGTCAGCAAGTGACGCGACTGTTGCTGCATCTTCAGGACTTGAGACTCCGAAGCCTACTGCAATGGGGTTTTGGGTAATTGTCTGAATCAGGGTCAATGTATTTTTCATAGCGTCATCCACTAAAAGTCTTGCGCCTGTGATGCCTGTGATAGATACGTAATATATAAAGCCTGTTGATGCCTTTGCAACTTTTTTAATCCTGTCCTCCGTGCTTGTCGGCGCAAGGAGAAAGATTGTATCAAGTTTATCCTGCCTTGCATATGCAATAAAATCATCTGCCTCGTCAGGAATCAAATCAGGTATGATTACTCCGTCAACACCTGCCCTTACCGCCTCTTTTGCAAATGCCTCTATGCCATATTTGAATACAGGATTATAGTATGTCATAAGGATCAATGGAATCTGCACATGCTGTCTTACCTCTTCAACAAGTGCAAGCACTTTTCGTAAAGTAACTCCCTGTGCCAGCGCCCTCTCGCCTGCACGTTGTATGGTCGGACCGTCTGCAAGAGGATCGGTAAAAGGAACGCCCAATTCAATAATATCAGCCCCTGCCTCCTCAATCTCCTTAACAAACCTCTTTGTGTTCTCAAGCGTTGGGTCACCTGCCATGATGTAAGGAATAAGAACCTTTTTACCTGTTTTTTTTGCTTTTTTGAAAACCTGTGAAATCTTACTCATTATTTTTTCTCTTGCATGTAATCAGTAATCAGTAAACTGTCAACCGTCAACTGTCATCTATAAATTTATCCCCTTAATCCTTGCAACTTCCTGCACATCTTTATCTCCCCTGCCTGACAAATTAATAATGATGATGGAATCCCTTGGCATGGTTGGAGCAACTTTTACTGCCTCCGCGACTGCGTGGGCAGATTCAAGTGCAGGTATGATGCCTTCAATTTTACTTAAAAGTTCAAATGCCTGAAGCGCCTCTTCGTCTGTTGCATAAGTGTATTCAATCCTTTTAAGGTCTCTCATGTAGCAGTGCTCAGGACCCACAGATGCATAATCTAATCCTGCGGATACCGAATGTGTCCCGAGGACATTCCCGTCATCATCCTGAAGCAGATAACTTTTACAGCCCTGAAACACGCCCAATGAGCCGCCTGCAAAACGCGCCGCATGTTCTCCTGTTCCGATTCCATGCCCGCCAGCCTCCACGCCAATCATTCTTATGGGATGGGTTAAAAACTCATAAAAAAGTCCTATAGAATTGCTTCCTCCGCCTACACAGGCAATTAAACAATCAGGCAATCTGCCTTCTGCTTTGAGTATCTGCTGTCTTGTTTCTTTGCCGATTGTTGACTGGAAATCCCTCACCATCACAGGATATGGGTGCGGACCGAATACAGTACCGAGGACATAATGTGTATTGCGGACATTTGTAGTCCAGTCTCTTAATGACTCATTTATTGCATCCTTTAATGTCCTTGAACCAACAGGAACCTCGGTAACCTTTGCGCCGAGAAGGCGCATTCTGAATACATTTAAAGACTGTCTTTGCATATCTTCGCTTCCCATGTAAATCTCACATTCAAGACCGGTTAAGGCAGCGCCTGTTGCAGCGGCAACGCCATGCTGCCCTGCGCCTGTCTCGGCAATTAGCCGGGTCTTGCCCATTTTTTTAGCAAGGAGTGACTGGGCGATTGCGTTATTTATCTTGTGTGCACCTGTGTGGCAGAGGTCTTCTCTTTTTAGATAAATCTTAGCGCCGCCTGCGTGTTCTGTAAGCCGTCTTGCAAAATACAGGGGCGTAGGCCTTCCTATGTAAGTTTTTTGAAGGATGCTCAGTTCTTCAAGAAAGTTTTTATCTCTTCTATATTGTTTGTAAGCCTTCTCAAGTTCAATAAGGGCAGGCATAAGCGTTTCAGGGACAAATCTGCCGCCGTAGCCGTTAAAATGTCCTTTACTGTCTGGTAGTTTCTTTGGGTTTTTGTTCATTGTTGGAAAAATCTCCAGATGTGTATTATATCATAGCAGTCAGTAATAACAATAGAATAAATCTGTAAAATATCAAAGTTCAAAGTCCAAATAAAATCCAAAGTCCAAATTTTAACAAATTAAAGCATTAAATTATTTGACATTGATTTATCATTTGGCCTAAGGCTCGTAGAGATTTTGGAATTTAGATTTTTGATGGGGTCACAGTCTTTTCCTGAATATTGAGAAAAAATTTTCCATAACCTTCTGATACAAGGAACGCTGTGCCCATGTATCCGGATTTATCTGATACGACTGTTGCAGGTCCTCATGAAACACCTCTGTCATCTGCATGCCGAAGTCTTTATTTAATATTCCTACATTGCCTTCATCGTTTCTCCTGAGTGATTGAAAATCAAGGTTTGCCGAGCCGATTATACACCAGCAGTTGTCAAATACTGCTGTCTTGGCATGAAGTATTTTGCCCTGATAAGTATAAATCTCTATGCCGGACTTTAATAATTTTGTATAAAATGCCCTTGCCACGTAATCTACAAAAAAGAGATCACTTTTATCGGGAAGAAGGATTTTCACTTTAACCCCGCGTTTAACAGCGTCTTCAAGTGCCGTTATTATCCTGCGGCTGGGGGTAAAATATGCGGTAGTAATAAGGATGCTTTCTCTTGCATTGTTTATACTGTAAAAAAATAATTTCCTCATCCTTCTCCTGCTCTTAGCAGAGTTAGTGAATATAGGCACAACAGGGATGCCATGCGGCATAATCTGTGCTTTTTTCTCATAAATAATCGGCTCGCCCCTCCATGCAGTCCAGCTTCGTTTAAAAATATCCAGCAGGGTTACTGAGATCGGTCCCTCAAGATGAATCCCTGTGTCCCTCCATGCCGGCTTCATTATTCGGAAAGAATCTCTGATTTTCAAATACCCGTGATATTCATTGCCGATATTAAATCCGCCTGTAAATGCCTTTTCGCCGTCTATTATCAATAGTTTCTTGTGGTTGCGGTAGATATAGCGTCTTGGTGAAAACCACCTGAACGGATGTGAAGCCCTGATGTTTATACCGGTCTTTTTCATATCTGACCAGAATTTCTGCGATGTCCCGATGGAGCCGAAATGATCATAGAGAATGTATACCTTTACTCCCTGCGCAGATTTTTCTTTGAGCAGGTCTGCAAATATTTTACCTGTGTCGTCATCCCTGAAGATGTAGAATTCAATGCAGATGATTTTCTTTGCAGTTGATATGGAATCAAAAATTGCCTGAAAAGTCTCAGCCCCGCTTTTTAAGAGGCCGATGTGATTACTGGATGTAAAAGGTATACTCAGGATTTTTTCAATTTCAGACTGTATAAAAGTGCTCTTACATTCCATTCAAAAATAATTTGTTTCGGATTTCGGATTTTTAAGTATATTCTTTAAATGCTTTTTTAGCTCTCTCAATGAATAATCTTAATTTTTTATGGTCTTTTATCCCTTTTTTATTTCCTTCAACCCCTGTAACCACATCAACCCCGTAAGGCTGAACCTGTTTAACTGCCTGCTCAATATTCTCAGGAGTAAGTCCTCCTGCAAGGATTATCCTGCCAAATTTTTTCGCCTCAACGGCTATGTCCCAGTTAAAAACCTGCCCTGTCCCACCATGAATTTTAGAAGAATATGTGTCAAGCAGAAACGCTGAGACTGTTTTATATTTCTTTAGAATTTTAAGGTCAGTCAAAGCCCTTACCTTTATTGCCTTAATTACTTTCATGCTGAGTTTGCAGTCCTCAGGAGGCTCAGAACCGTGAAGCTGAACGATGTTAAGCCCTGTAATTTTTACAATCTTTTCTATATCAGCAGGTTTCTTATCAACAAAAACCCCAACAGTAGTTACAAAAGGCGGAAGTTTGGAAATAATATTTCTCGCTGTTCTCGGAGTAACAGCCCGCGGGCTTCTCGGATAAAAGATAAAGCCTAGAGCGTCCGCACCGTATTCAGCAGCGGCAATCGCGTCCTTAAGATTGGTTATCCCGCATATTTTTATCCTAACCATGGCATGTAGTTTAGCAGAAATTTGCTTAAAATAGTAATAGTTAAAATTAAAATTCTCTTGACAATACAGGGTATTTAACAAATAATATAAACCATATAAATGCTTCATCTTCCAATTTACATACGATTTACATATTAATAATTATAACAGAAAAGAGATGGTAAGACTGTGGGGGGAGTGAGCGCCAAAAATATAAGGTAAGATTAAAAGTCCACTTGGATAGTCTAAATCTCATGGAAAGATATGATAGGGGATAAAGACTGCCAGCAGTAATGGGAAAATAAGGAGGTCTCTATGCTATGGAGGTGAGGAAAAAACTTGGAGAAACACTACTAGATGCAGGTCTTATAACAAAAGCACAACTTGACCTGGGACTGGAAGAACAGAAGAAAACCAAAAAAAGGCTGGGTGAAATCTTTGTAACATCAGGATTTGCCACTGAAATGGATATCGCCCAGACACTCGCTACCCAGTTAGGCATCCCCTGCTTAGACTTGAGCTCTGCTGTAGTAGAACCAGAGGCAATTGAACTTATTAGTGAAAAATTAGCTAAAAAACACCTAATACTCCCTATAAGTCTGGATAAACACATCATAACCATTACTATGGCAGACCCTTTAAATTTTGAAGCTATAAACGACATCAGGTTTGCAACAAACAAAGATGTAAAACCCAGTGTATCCACTACCACAGAGATAAGAACGGCAATTCAGCAATACTACCACCTCTCTGAACCCTTGCAGGAGATACTGGAGATGGAGAATATGACATGGGGGCATATAGAGGTAATCCCTGAAAGGGTAGAGGTCGCCCAGGATGCAGCAGCGTCGATTAAAAAAGGTGCGTCCACTCCTATCATAAGGATGGTAAATAGCATGCTCATCCATGCTGTAAAGAACGGGGCAAGTGATATTCACCTTGAACCGAGGGAAAAGGCTGTTATGGTAAGGGAGAGGGTAGATGGGCTCATGAGGGACATATTCCAACTTCCAAAATGGGTGCAGGGGGCCGTAACATCAAGGATTAAGATCATTGCGCGGATGGATATAGCGGAAAAGAGGGTACCACAGGATGGAAGGATAAAGGTAAGGATGGAAAACAGGAACCTGGACCTAAGGGTATCCACACTTCCCACCCAGTATGGTGAAACAGCAGTATTAAGGGTGCTGGACTTTACATTATTCATTCTGAAAACATTTGGGTTTTCAGATTATGATATTTACTTGTCGACA
>JACROO010000134.1 GCA_016214355.1 Nitrospirota bacterium
AAGGGATATTAAAATTACGAGAAATTTTTTAAATACCGCGGAAGGCTCTGTATTAATTTAGGTAGGAGATACACAAGTAATTTGCACTGCCTCTATAGAGGATAAGGTGCCCCAGTTCCTTAAAGATGCAGAGAGAGGCTGGATTACAGCGGAATACTCCATGCTTCCACGTTCAACTTCTACAAGGACAACAAGAGAATCTACTATGGGGAGGGTAGGGGGGCGAACCCATGAGATACAGAGGCTAATTGGCAGGGCAATGCGCTCTATTGTAGACCTCGAGGCAATCGGAAAGCGAACTATATGGCTTGACTGTGATGTTATTCAGGCGGATGGAGGCACAAGGACAGCGTCAATAACAGGTGCATTTGTTGCACTGGTAGACGCGGTAAGGCATGGAATGGAGAGGGAAATATTTGAGAAAAACCCGATTAAAGACCATATCGCTGCAGTGAGCGTTGGTATTGTAAATGGAGAGCCTTTGCTTGACCTGTCGTATGCCGAGGATTCAACTGCAGAGGTTGATATGAATGTAGTGATGACAGGGGCGGGAAAGTTCGTGGAAATTCATGGTACTGCCGAGATGTTACCTTTTGATAGAGAACAGCTTCAGAGTCTACTTGAACTTGCTGAAAGAGGAATTAAGAGAATTATCTCTATACAAAAGGATACGTTCCAAAGGGAAAATATAAGATATTTTTAGACGATTAAAATCAGGAGGAAGTAGAGATGAGCAAAGTTCAAAGTGCCCTCATAAGTGTTTCTGACAAGAGAGGCATTGTGGAATTTGCAAAGGGATTATCCTTGATGGGTGTTGAGATTTTATCCACCGGTGGAACTGCAAAGACCATTCGTGATGTGGGTATTCCTGTAACAGATGTCTCTCAGTATACAGGATTTCCGGAGATGCTTGATGGAAGGTTGAAAACCCTCCATCCGAAAATTCATGGGGGCTTGCTTGCAAGGCGGGACAATCCAAAAGACATGACAGACATAGCTCAACATCATATCAAACCCATAGATATGGTTGTTGTTAATCTTTATCCATTTGAAGAAACAGTATCCAGACGTGATGTTACTTTTGATGAGGCAATAGAGAACATTGATATTGGTGGACCTACAATGCTGCGGGCAGCTTCTAAGAATTTCAAGGATGTCGTTGTAATTGTTGATCCGGCTGACTATCAGGGTATTATTGAAGAGCTCAAAACCCTTAATGGAGAAGTCAGTTATGATACAAAATTCTATTTAGCTAAAAAGGTCTTCTCACTCACAGCTCGTTACGATACTATTATATTCAACTATCTCGCTGAACGTGGAAAATCTTCGGAGACATTCCCTCAATATCTGAACCAAAGTTTCTCAAAGGTCATGGATTTAAGATACGGCGAAAACCCGCACCAGAAGGCAGCTATTTATAAGGAGCCTGTTTACAAAGGAATTTCTCTTGTTGACGCCAAAATCCTGCAGGGTAAAGAAATGTCGTACAATAACTACCTTGATTCAAGTGCAGCAATTGACCTTATAAGGGAATTTAAAGAACCTGCAGCAGTTATTGTTAAGCATAACAATCCTTGCGGCGTTGCAATAGCGGACACTATTGAGACAGCGTATGTAAAGGCATATGAAATAGACCCTTTGTCTGCGTTTGGAGGAGTTATTGCATTAAACAGAGATGTTAACGTAGCTACTGCAAGAGAGATTCTGAAACTTTTTGTTGAAATAATCATTGCCCCGGGATTTGAGGCTGAGGCATTAAAACTTTTAAGCTAAAAACCTAATATACGTCTGCTTGTCCTGGATATATCTCAATACCCCACAGGTTTTGACATGAGAAAGATTCAGGGCGGCCTCCTCGCTCAGGAAAGAGATACAGGAATGATCGGTGATTTTAAATCACTAAAAGTAGTTACAAAGAGAAAACCCACAGATGATGAATATACCGCTCTGGAATTTGCATGGAAGGTTTGCAAGCATGTAAAGTCAAATGCCATTGTATATACCTCAAAAGATCAGGCACTCGGTATTGGTGTAGGCCAGACAAGCAGGGTGGACTCTGCAAAACTTGGCGCCATGAAGGCAATTAAAGCACTTAAAAATTCAGTTGTCGCCTCAGATGCTTTTTTCCCTAACAGAGACGGAATAGACTTTATTGCAAAGGTTGGAGTAACTGCAGTGATTCAGCCAGGGGGCTCAATTAAAGACAATGATGTAATAGCTGTTGCTGATGAATACAATATGGCAATGGTGTTCACAGGGATAAGGCATTTCAGGCATTAGCTAATAGCTGAAAGCTAACAGCTGACAGCTTTCATGAGGAGACTGAATGAAAGTCCTTGTAATCGGCAGCGGGGGCAGGGAACACGCCCTTGTGTGGAAATTAAGTCAAAGTCCAAGGGTGAGTAAGATCTTCTGTGCCCCGGGTAACGCAGGAATCTCTGAAATTGCAGAATGCATTGATATTAAGGCAGAGGACATAGAGTCGTTATTGAACTTTGCCAAATATGAATGGATTGATCTTACAGTTGTTGGACCTGAAGCTCCGCTTACAATGGGGATTGTTGATGCATTTAAAAAAGAGGGTCGCAGGATCTTTGGTCCCGAAACTTCGGGGGCACAGCTTGAGGGCAGCAAGGTTTTTGCAAAAGAATTCATGCGCAAATATGGGATTCCAACTGCTGAATATAAAACATTTACATCTTACCTGCACGCGGAGGAATATATAAGACTTAAAGGCGCACCCATTGTTATAAAGGCAGAGGGTCTTGCAGCAGGCAAAGGAGTATTTGTAGCAGAGACTTATGATGAGGCAATAGATGCTTTAAGGAAGATAATGAAGGAAAGGGTCTTTGGAGACGCAGGTAATAAGGTTATAGTGGAGCAATGCTTAAAAGGAGAAGAGGCATCTTTTATGGTTTTAACAGATGGTAAGACTGTTATCCCCCTTGCTACATCACAGGACCATAAAAAAGGGCTTACAAAAGAGAGAATAGATTACAGGGGTGTTATTTATGCAGGTCTTATGATATGTAATGGTACGCCCTATGTGCTTGAATTTAACTGCCGCTTTGGTGACCCTGAGACGCAGCCTGTTTTGATGAGGCTTAATGGCGATTTCTTTAATGCAATGAAGGCTGCAGTGGATAAAAAACTTAAGGATATAAGACTTTCTTGGGAGGACGATGCCTCGGTCTGTGTGGTTATTTCATCAAGGGGTTATCCGGGTACATATGAAAAGGACAAGATAATAAAAGGGCTGGATACACTGAAGGGTAAGGATGATCTGTTTGTCTTTCATGCAGGAACAAGTATAAATAACGGAGAAGTTGTTACATCAGGCGGAAGGGTGTTAGGTGTTACTGCTTTGGGTAATAACATCAAAGAAGCAAAAGACAAAGTGTATAAGGCAATAGACAAGATTCATTTTGATGGAATACATTATAGAAAAGATATTGCAGATAAGGCGATAAGAAAAGGTGAGAGTTAAAAGTTAAGGATTAATGTACTAATATTTCTAAAAGCCTGTCTAATTCATCAAGTGAGTAATATTCTATCTCTATCTTCCCGCCTTTTTTACCTTTGTGAATAAGCCGAACCTTTGTGCCAAGGCTGTGCATGAGTTTTTCTTCAAGAGAGGATATCTGGGCATCTTTTCGTTGAGACTGTTTGAC
>JACROO010000080.1 GCA_016214355.1 Nitrospirota bacterium
GCATTAAGCACCACAACCTGAAGACCGTCAAGGAGTTCAAGTTTTGCATTTCTTACAGACTCAAGGCTGCCGAACTGGCCGATATGTGCATGACCTATATTTGTAATCACGCCGCATGTCGGAACTGCTATCTCGCATAATCTCCTTATCTCCCCTGGGGCATTCATGCCAAATTCAAGCACTGCCATCTCATCATCAGGACTAAGCCTCATAAAACTCAGCGGTACCCCAATATGATTATTTAAATTCCCATCATTCTTAAGAACCCTGAATCTGGCTGAAAGAATCTTATATATCATCTCCTTTGTGGTTGTCTTCCCGTTACTCCCCGTGACTGCAACTACAGGTATATTCCTGTTCACCCTTAAAGAATGCGCTAAATCCTGCAAAGCCTTCAGGGCATCGTGAACTACTATTATTGTCACTCCGAACTCTGAACTCCCCGCTACGCACTTTTCCTTTATGACAACCCCTTCAGCACCTCTAAAAACTGCATCTTTTATGAAGTCATGACCGTCAAATCTCGGACCTCTTAATGCAAAGAATATCTCGCCCTCCTTGACGGTGCGCGAGTCTATTGAAACCCCTGAGAAAGAATTCCTCTTCTCAGAAATCAAATTCCCTCCTGTCGCCCTGATAATCTCTTCTGTCGTTAACACCATAATTTTTAACTCTTAACTTTCAACTGTTTTATTCGCTGTTCACTGTTTACTGTTCACTGCCTTCCTAAACGCTTCCCTGTCGCTAAACGGATGCCGCACTCCTTTAATAATCTCCTGATAATCTTCATGCCCCTTGCCTGCAAGAAGGACGGTGTCTCCCTCCTCAGCTACTGATACTGCCTTGTTTATAGCCTCTGCCCTTTCGGGCAAAACTGTATAATTGTCTTTACTAACGCCTTTAATTATCTCGTTTATTATTTGCAGGGGGTCTTCCGACCTCGGATTATCAGAAGTAATAATTACAACATCGCTTAATTCTGTTGCAACAGCTCCCATCTTTGGTCTTTTGCCCCTGTCCCTGTCACCGCCGCACCCAAAGACCGTTATAATTTTTCCCTTTGTTGTCAATCTTGCCTCTTGTATAAGTCTCTTCAGGGCGTCCTCTGTATGTGCATAATCCAGTATGCAGAGGAACCTCTGCCCTTCGTCAATTTTTTCAAACCTTCCCTCTACAGGTTTTACTTCCCTGATACCTTTTATTATGGCATCACTGGTTACGCCAAGGGCATAGGCAACTCCGATAGACATAAGAATATTGTAAACTGCCCTTATCATCGCTCCTTCCTCAAGTCCGCAGGTGATAACATTACATTTCAGTCTTTCTGCAAGTCCCCTCAGGCTCGGGTCGTCCCGGTTCAAAACCGCATAGCCGCCATCCTCAACATAATCAAAAAGTTTAGTTTTGGCTGAAAAATATCCATCCATAGTTCCGTGAAAATCAAGATGGTCCTGGGTAAAATTGGTAAATACTCCTACCTTAAAAGAACATCCTTCAACCCTTTTGAGTGCCAATGCGTGAGAGGACACTTCAAGCACGGCGTATTCCGCATGGCTGTCCAGCATCTCTCTCAGATACATTTGAAGGTCTAAAGACTCGGGAGTCGTGTGAATCGCTTTAATAACTCTGTCTCCTGTTATATATCGGATTGTCCCCAAAAGACCAACCCTCTTGCCCCATGCATCAAGTATACTTTTTGTAATATAGCTTGTAGTCGTCTTCCCGTTTGTTCCCGTAATGCCGATAAGGGATAAGTTGCTGGAAGGATTTTTATAAAAGGCAGCGGAAAGAACAGCAAGCGCCTGCCTGCTGTCATCAACCTCTATGAATGCGGCACTGCCATAGAAATTTACTGACTCTTCTGCTACCACTGCAACAGCCCCCCTGCTTATTGCGTTTTCTATATAAATATGACCATCTGTGGAAAAGCCTTTGATAGCTGCAAACAGATAGTCATTTTTTATCAGCCTTGAATCATATGCGATTCCTTTTACCTCCCTGTTCAGGTCACCGCTAATCCTCCTTGCTTTTATGTCCTTCAAAAGTTCCGCAACAGTCATTTATCCCGTTAGAATGAAAACCCTGCCTTTCGTAAAAGGTAAATATATTCACTGCCCCGTTAAAAAAACTCTTCTAACGGGATTTACTAACAAGGATAACATAGTTTTCATCCCTTTCCATCGGGATATCAAGATAAGCAAGCGAGTGTTCAATGATATTCTTAAATACAGGTGCTGCCACTACGCCTCCGTATTTCTCACCGCGCGGCTTGTACACAACAACAATAAGTCCAATCTTTGGATTATCAGCAGGGACAAAACCTATAAATGAGCTTGCATAGTCAGTTGACGAATACTTGCCTGTCTTGGGGTCAATCATCTGTGCAGTGCCTGTCTTGCCTGCAACCAAATTCCCCTTGATAGATGCCTTCTGGGCAGTACCACCTTCCTCAACCACCGTCTTTAAAATATCCCTCATAATCCTCGCTGTTTCCTCGGAGACAACCTGCCGTTCCACCTTTGGAGAAATTTTCTCTACAATACTCCCCGAAGGTGAAATTATCTCAGAAACCACATACGGCCTCATTAATTTTCCGCCGTTAGCAATTGCTGAATATGCCCTGAGAATCTGCAAAGGGGTAACCCCTATTTCCTGTCCTATTGACATAGAGGCGAGCGACCTTCCCGACCATGCGCCGGGCGCCCTTAAAAGACCGCTGACCTCTCCGTAAAGGTCTATCCCTGTCTTCTCTCCGAAACCAAATTTCTTTATGTATTTATAATATTTCTCCTCACCTGTCAGCATCCCCACCTGCACGAGGCAGACATTTGATGATTTCTGGACACACTCTTTAAACGTAAGGACGCCGTTCCGGTGAACATCCCTTATTGACTTGCCGCCGCCCGCATAAATATAGCCTTTTGAACAATCAAATTTTTTATCCGGCGTTACCGTCTTCTCCTCAATTGCAGCCGAAGCAAGTATTGTCTTAAAGGTTGAGCCAGGCTCGTAAAAATCCGTAATCGCCCTGTTGCGCCTCTCAGATACATCTGCCTCAGCAGGGGAATTCAGGTCATAGGTCGGCCTGTTAGCCATGGCAAGGATTTCGCCTGTCATTGGATTCATCATTATTGCCACTGCCCCTTCTGCATTCCATCTCGTCATGGCATTTTCAATCTCACGTTCCACTATATACTGCAAGCCTTCATCAATGGTAAGCAAAAGGGTGTTACCGGGAACACTTTCTTCAACATTATTCGCAAGGTTAACCCCGCGTGCATCTCTGCCCAGCATAATTTTTTTTCCTTCACCCTTTACATATCTGTCATAACGGCTTTCAATCCCTTCAAGCCCTTTATTGTCAATATCGGTATAACCGATAACATGCGCCGCTAATTGACCCTTAGGATAATACCGCTTTGTCTCTGTTACGACATCCATCTCCTGAAGGTTCTCCTTATTGTTTTTCTGTTTATTCTTGAACGCCGCAATTTTCCGGGATGTCTCTTCGTCCATCTTTCTCGCAAGCCACATAAAATTTTTTTCCTTTAGCGCAGAAAGCCTGCTGCTGAGCTTCTCCGCAGAAACATTAATAAAAGGGGCGATGCACGATGAAAATTTTTTTATATCTCTAATGCGGGACGGAACTGCATAGAGGGAACTGGTTTCTACGTTTACAGCCATCTCTCTCCCCGCCCTGTCCAATATTAATCCCCTCTGCGGCTTTAGTGACACTGTCCTGAAATACTGCTGCTCTGCCTCCTGCGACAGCGCCCCGTGTTTAATTACCATAAGGTTGATAAGTTGGAGATATACCGCAAAAAAACCGATGAATATTATTGTGATAAGGACAACAGACCGTTTTCTGTTTCCCATATGCTGCATCTTTGTGACATCGTCATCCCACAGCTTTTTGATATCCGGTTTTTCTGTTCTCCTATAGTTCATATGTTCTTCTCTGCATTAAGTAACCCGCAGGAATGACGACTTATTTATGGAACGCTACACTAGTCCCAGTTCTTAGTTCTCAGTTCCCAGTTCCCTGCGTTTAACTAATGTTCATCCCACAATGTTACAATTTTCATTCTCACCTCATTTTTTTGTTAACAAAACTACGGGGAATGAGCACGCCGTGTAAATTCGTCTCCTTGCAATGCACGTCTTTCAGAATTTCCAGACTTCATAGACGCACCGTATGAACCTGCCCCCTGCACCCTTTTGACGAGAAAAACTTTTTCTCTGTCTGGAAGATTCATGCCGAGGTCCCTCATTGCAATTTTTTCTATGTTCTTCATGGAATAAACGCTCGCCCTTTCTGCAGAAAGCAATTTTTTCTCTCTTAGGACTTCATCCCTCTGTTTCTGGAGATGGCTGATTTTGTATTCAAGCTTTGGAACTGCTGTCCCAAGCCATACGAGGCTGAAGACATTAACCGGCAAAAATATAAGCAGAAGGCTCAGTTTTATAAAACTCAATTTTTTATTCTTTTTAGTACGACGCGCAATCATAATCTCTCCCCCACCCTGAGTTTTGCACTCCTTGAGGACGGATTGGATAATACTTCTTCTCTGCGGGGAACTAACGGCTTTTTTGTCATAATACTGAGAAGCCCTGCGGCTGACAGTTTCTTAAAAGAATGCTTTACAATCCTGTCTTCCAGAGAATGATAGGAAAGCACGCAGAATCTTCCGCCTCTCTTAAGAATGCTTACCCCTGCATCAACCGCCATTTCAAGTTCTACAAGTTCTTTGTTCACCTCAATCCTGAGCGCCTGAAATGTCTTTGTCGCGGGATGAATACGTCCCCTCCTGCCGATTGTTTTTTCAATTATCCCTGCAAGCTCGTTACAGGAGCTGATAGGCTTTTTGCTCCGGGCATTAACAATCGCCTTCGCTATCTTCCTGCTGAATCTTTCCTCACCGTACTGCCATAAAACATGCACCATGTCTTTTTCAGGATATTTATTTACGATTTCTGCGGCGGTAAACTGCTGCCTGCTGTCCATTCTCATATCAAGGGGAGCATCCTTCAAAAAACTAAAACCCCTCCCTTCTGCCTTAAACTGCAAGGTTGAGACCCCAAGGTCAAGGAGAATCCCGTCCACCTCTTTGTACCCGAGGCTTTCTGTTACAGCCTTCATATTAGAAAAATTATCTTGGACAAGATGAATGTTATGCCTGTATTTTTCTAATCTTTCAGCCGCGGCTTCTATCGCATTTTCATCCCGGTCAATGCCGATCAGCGTGCACTCCCGTGCGTTTTTTAAAATGCCCTCTGCGTGTCCGCCTGTCCCAACCGTGCCGTCAACATATATCCCTGACTCTTTTACCTTCAATGCCTCTAAAAC
The DNA here is from genome assembly GCA_016214355.1 of Nitrospirota bacterium. Taxonomy (GTDB): domain Bacteria; phylum Nitrospirota; class Thermodesulfovibrionia; order UBA6902; family DSMQ01; genus JACROO01. The sequence goes on from JACROO010000080.1 coordinate 5,348, forward strand.
CTCCTCCGGCATAACCGGAACATGGATTATCTCCATTTATAAACCGAGACCTGAAAGCTCCCCTTTGAATCCCTTAATCATCTCCTTATCAAGCCTTGACGGGTCTGCGACTTCTTCATACTTCTTCTTATCCCATATCTCTACCTTGTGACCCTGACCAACCAGAACTATTTCATTACTTAACTGTGCATCTTCTCTTAAGGCAGACGGAATGAGTACTCTTCCCTGCTTATCAATCTCGCACTCAACAGCAGAGCCTATAACGCGCCGCTTGTAATATTTAACTGCGTCTGATGTCTGGGGCATTTCTTTTATCTTCTCCATTAATTTATTCCATTCATCAACAGGGTAGGCGCAGAGGCAATTATCAAATTCGTCATTGACAAATACTAATCTTGGACTATAATTAGAAGAAAGGATCTCTTTAAAAACAGGAGGAATCAGTGTACGGCCCTTGGAGTCTAAATTATAATAATATTTGCCATAAAACCCTGGCATCCTTGCCTCCCACTTTTTACCACTTTTTACCACATTATAGGAAGATGCTAACTCCTTGTCAAGAAAAAAAATTAAATCACAATATTTCGTGGTGATACATATAAAAATGACTACACGTAGTGGTGATAAGAAAAAGATTGGCAGTGCAGAAATTTTTTACAAAATATGTAAAAAGAAAGTTTGAAAATTTAATACCAAAATTCAAAATTAACTGACGGGCAACCAGCCTTGCTAAAATTTTGAATTTTAAATTGCAATTTTGCTTTTTTAATTTTAAATTTTAAAATGGCTTGTTCATGAAAAAATGGTAAACCTTACAGAAAGATTCTTTAACTATCTGACAGTAGAAAAAGGGCTTTCCTTAAACACCCTTGAGGCGTACAAAAACGATATGCAAAAATTACAGGACTACCTTGCAGAAAATGGCAGAGACATAACACACTTCAGTAAAAAAGACCTCATATCATATTTAAACCACCTCAGAGATAAAAATAATCAAACTCCCACTATTGCAAGAAGCATCTCTGCCATAAGAGGTCTCTGTAAATTTATGCTGTTAGAGGGTGTTATTGATGAAGACCCAATTGAAAATCTAAGCACCCCGAAAGGATGGAAGCGTCTTCCAAAAGTTTTAGGGAAAGAGGAAGTCCTGTCTTTTATAGAAAAACCGGACGGGGAAAAACTTTCACTCAGGAACAGGGCAATCCTTGAAATGCTTTATTCCTCAGGCTTAAGGGCAAGCGAGATTATTAATTTAAAAATAGATGACATAAATTTTCAGGCGGGCTTTATAACCGTCATGGGCAAGGGCTCCAAGGAAAGACTTGTGCCGGTTAATGAACCTGCAATGCAGACGGTAAAACAATACATTCAGGAATTAAGACCGCTGATTGTGAGGAAAAAGACAATCCCGAATCTGTTTGTTGCAAAAGGCGGAAAGCCGATGACAAGACAGAGGCTGTGGCAGATTATCAAAACATATGCAAAGGGATTATCAGTAAATGTCTCTCCTCACACACTAAGGCACTGCTTTGCAACACATCTGCTTGAGGGAGGGGCTGATTTAAGGACGCTTCAGAAAATGCTTGGACACTCGGACATATCAACAACACAGATATACACCAAAGTAACGCCTGAACGGCTTAAAAAGATTCACAGGGAATATCATCCGAGAGGATAAGGGATTATGACCTTTACCCTCTCCTTGCCGCCAGTTTATTCAGCGCATTTACGTAAGCCTTGGCGGCTGCAACTATAATATCCGTATCTGCGCCGTGTCCCCTTACGACCCTGCCGTCTTCTTCTTCAAGAGAGACCATAACCTCTCCAAGCGCATCTGTCCCGCCTGTTA